>CAZAAF010000001.1:0-12668 GCA_964482575.1 uncultured Verrucomicrobiota bacterium
CTCGTGCCGCTCCGTGTTCCCCTTGCTATCGGTGGAGTACGTGACGGTGGTGTATTGGAAATCGCACGCGCAATACCGGCGATCCTCGATCGCGCCGCGGATGACGTTCGAGGCATAGCTGGAATCGCCGCGCTGGAACAGTTCGAACTGCGAGAAGGTGCCGGCCACGCCGATCGGGTCCTCGGCGCAAAACGTCAGGCCGCGCGAGGCCGCCAGTTGTGCCAGCGCCTGCCGCCGCTGCTCCGCCTGTTTGGCCGACCACCACACCAGCAGGCCGATCCCTGTGCCAACCACCAGCACGATCAGAAAAAAGACTGAGTTGTCGATGGGCACGGGGAAGATGTAGCAAAGCCCCGCGCCGATTGCGAATTGAAAGATGGAACGATGGTGGGACACGCTTCCAGCCGTCGACTCCGTGCATTCGCGACCTCCCTTCCCATCCGTGTTGCGTCCGCGTTCCATCCGTGGCTAATATGGCGCCAGTGACGACAACACCCGATTCCAGCCTGACCCCGATGATGCAGCAGTATCGCCGCATCAAGCGGGAGATTCCTGCCGATGCGCTGCTGTTATTCCGGCTCGGTGATTTTTACGAGATGTTTTTCGACGACGCGAAAGTGGGCGCGCAGGTGCTGAACCTCACCCTCACCCATCGCAACCACGTCCCGATGTGCGGCATCCCGCACCACGCCGCCGAGGGCTATATCGGCCGCCTCCTGCGCGCCGGCCGCAAGGTCGCCATCTGCGACCAGATGGAGGAACCGCGCCCCGGCCAGCTCGTGAAGCGCGAGATTTCCCAAATCCTCAGCCCCGGCGCGCACTTCGACGGCCGGATGCTCGACGCCACCCGCAACAACTACCTCGCCGCACTCGCCACCGACGGCAAACGTTTCGGCTACGCCCTCGTGGACCTGACCACCGGTGACTTCAAGCTGACCGAGTTGGATTCCGCCGAACTGCTCGCGCACGAACTGACCCGCACCCAGCCCGCGGAGGTCGTCGCGCCCGCCGCGAAGGTCGCCGACCTGACGAAGCTGCTGCAGGACTCGCGCACGATGGTCACCGGCTATGAGGACTGGGTGTTCGAGAACCAGACGGCGTTTTTCACGCTGCGCGACCATTTCAAGACGCAATCGCTCGACGGCTTCGGCTGCGCGGGCATGACGCTCGGCGTCGGCGCGGGCGGCGCGGCTCTCTATTATCTTCAGAACGCGCTGCGCCGGAACGTCAGCCACATCCGGCGACTGCAGGTCTATCAGACCGCCGAGTTCCTCGTGCTCGACACGATCTCGCAGCGGAACCTGGAGCTGGTCGAATCACTCCGGCCCGATGCCCCCAAAAGCTCCACGCTCTTTACCGCGCTCAACCGCACCGTCACGGCGATGGGCGCGCGGCTCCTGCGCGAGTGGATCACGCATCCGTTGCGCAACGCCGACGGCATCCGCGCGCGGCAGAAGGTGGTCTCGGAGTTTCACGAGATGTCCGACGTGCTGGCCGACTTCCGCGACCAGCTCAGCCTCGTGCGCGACCTTGAGCGGACGCTCGCGCGGCTCACCGCCGGCAGCGGCAACGCCCGCGACCTGCTCGGCCTGAAGGAGTCGCTCGCCGCCCTGCCCCTGTTGAAGAGCATTCTCGAGCCGCTCGCCTCGCCGCTGGCCATGACGTTGCGCGGCAACATGACCGAGCTGCCCGAGACGTGCGACCTCATCCAGCGCGCCATTACCGACGAGCCGCCGCTGGCGCTCAGCGACGGTGGCATCATCCGCGAAGGCTTCAGCCCGGAGCTGGACGAGATCCGACGCGCCTCGAAGGAGGGCAAGGAATGGATCGCCAAGCTCCAGCAGGACGAGATCGAGCGCACGGGCATCACCTCGCTCAAGGTCCGCTACAACTCCGTCTTCGGCTACTTCATCGAGGTCACCAAGTCCAACCTCGACAAGGTGCCCCAGAACTACATCCGCAAACAGACCATCGCCAACGGCGAGCGGTTCATCACGCCGGAGTTGAAGGAGGTTGAGGGAAAAATCCTCGGCGCCGACGAGCGCGCCGCGAAACTGGAGTCGGAGTTGTTCCACCAGATCCGCGCCAAGGTGCTGGAGCAGACCACGGTCATCCAGCACACCGCGTCGGCCGTGGCGCACCTCGACGTGCTGGCCGGCTTCGCCGAGCTGGCGCGGCACCAGGGCTATCATTGCCCGGAGGTGAACGAGGAGGCGCGCATCGAAATCCGCGACGGCCGCCATCCGGTCGTCGAGCAGCTCATGACCGAGGAGCGGTTCGTGCCGAACGACACGGTCATGAACGGCAGTGAGGCGCGCGTGCTGGTCATCACCGGCCCGAACATGGCCGGCAAGAGCACCTACATCCGGCAGGTGGCGCTGCTGGTGCTGATGGCGCAGATCGGCTCGTGGATTCCCGCCGCCAAAGCCATCGTCGGCATCGTGGACCGCATCTTCACCCGCGTCGGCGCGAGCGACGACCTCGTGCGCGGCCAGAGCACGTTCATGGTGGAGATGAACGAGACCGCCAACATCCTGAACAACGCCACCGCCCGCAGCCTCGTCATCCTCGATGAGATCGGGCGCGGCACGAGCACGTTCGACGGGCTCTCCATCGCCTGGAGCGTGGCCGAGCACCTGCACAACGAGGTGAAGGCCAAGACGCTCTTCGCCACGCATTACCACGAGCTGACTGAACTGGCCCGCACCTGCACCGCGGTCAAGAACTACAACGTCGCCGTCCGCGAGTGGAGCGACCAGATCATCTTCATCCGCAAGATCGTCGAAGGCGGCACGGACAAGAGCTACGGCATCCATGTGGCGCGCCTCGCCGGCCTGCCCCGCCCCGTCATCGAGCGTGCCAAGGAAATTCTCCGCAACCTCGAAGAGAGCGAACTGACGCCCGAAGGCCAGCCGAAGATTGCCCAGCACGAGCACGGTCGGGGGAAAGGCGGAAGCCGGAAGGCAAAAGCCGGAACCAGGCCCGCCAAAGTCAGCGAGCCACCTCCCCAGATGTTTCTGTTCGGGGATAAGGTGAAGTGAGCGAAGACAACAAGAAACGGGTGCCTAGAGTTATCATTCATTGGTTCTGGCTGGCTGGATTTGTTCCTTTAGTGGCTGGAATTATCAGGGCTCTTGCCCTTTTTGTTAATTGGCTATATCCGCCAGACATCGAAGAAGTTTTCTTCTTCGGATTGATAGTGTTTTTCATTCTGGCGCCAGCAGCGGGCATCCTAATCGCTTTACTTTACTTGTGGAGTTTCATTCCGCACCTACTCTTCCCCACGTATTTCAACTGGAGATCCAGTATCTTGGAACCGGGCGCGCTTTGTGGGCCACGGGGTTGGGAAGGGTGGGCTTTAGGGATTGCTTTCTATACCGTTGTCGTCTTCGGAATGTGGTTCATACAATCACTCCAACAACGCAAGCGTTAACCGCTCCACTTGGAAGAAACGCGAACTCCTCTCGATCTTCGGCCAACTCGTACCGCGCATCTTCCTGCTCATCCTTTTTTTGGCCTCGTCTCACACATCCCACTCGTTCTCTTCCCGGCTCGCCCCATCGGGGCGGGATGACAATAGCCCGGCGTTTGTTGGGCGCATTGCCCAAAACATCAGCGAAGGATGTAGGCATGGTGCCCCCACCGGGCGCTTCGATGGAGAAACGATTTCGCCGCATGAGGGCACGCGACCTACAACACTTGCGCGATACGTTTTTCGCACAGCACACTCTTCGACACCAGACAGGCGCGAACAAACGGCGGTGTCTTTCGAGAATCCGCCGGCGTCTCGCCCCCTGCCCCGCCTGTGTCCCGGCGATTCAAGCCCATGGCCGCTGGCGGATTTCTTCACTTGGCATCCCGGCCATCCTGCGCTAGGTTTCGGTCGTGCCCGATCTCTTGCAGCTCGAAGAGCGCCTCGGTCACCGGTTCAAACGACCTGAACTGTTGAGCGAGGCGCTCACGCATCGTTCGGTGCTCCATGAGAGCAACCCGAAGACATCCCCCCTGCCCAAACCCACCGTGGACAACCAGCGGCTGGAGTTCTTCGGCGACGCCGTGCTCCAACTGGCGCTGACCGAGGTGGTGTTCGAGCGATGCCCCAAGGCCGACGAGGGTGAGCTGACCAAGATGCGCGCGCGGTTCGCCAACCGCCACATGCTCTGCCACCTGGCCGGCGCGCTGGGGCTGGGCGATTACCTCCGGCTCGGCAAGGGTGAGGAAGCCAGCGGCGGCCGGGCGCGCCCGTCGAATCTCGCCGACACCTTCGAGGCCGTCGTCGGCGCGCTCTATCTCGATGCCGGTTTCGCCGTGGCGCGCCAGTTTGTGCTCACGCAGCTCCAGCCGGTGCTGAGCCAGTTGAAGGGAGCCCCCGACGAGGACAATCCCAAGGGCCGGTTGCAGGAGATGGTGCAGGAGCGCCTCGGCAAGAACCCGACCTACCGCATCGTGAGCCAGAGCGGCCCGGACCACGCCAAGGAATTCGAGGCGATCGTCGAGCTGGATGGCAACGAAATCGGCCGCGGCACCGGGAAGAACAAGAAGGAAGCCGAAATGCGCGCCGCCGAGGCCGCACTCCCCCAGGTCAAGGCCAAGGAAGAGACAACGTAGCCGCGTCACGCCGTGACGCGATCTCTATGATCACTTTTGCGTCACGGAGTGACGCGGCTACCTAGCTCTTTCTGAGATTCCCGATCCTGCACCCCTGGATGGCTATGGCCCGCGCTCACACGGGACGGAACACCACCAGCCAGGCCCCTATGCGAAGCTTACTGAACCGATCCCTTTTCCTCGAACATCTTCTTTAACTCGTCAATGACGGCTTTCTCCCAGAATTTCATCGAGTACCAGCGAAGAAGCGGAGTGGCGACAACGCGCAGCCATGTCTTGTGGATGGACACGCGATAGGTATAGGCAATCAATGTTCCCCCGGGATGCGTTGAAAGCAACAATTCCTCATGGCCGGAGGTTCCAAACTCCGGACTCTCATTATCCGAAACAAATCCTCGTTGAGGGAGAATCCGGGTTCGCATCATCACTGGAAAGCTTCGACCGAACGACTTTGCCGTCGCATCCATCTCCAGATAATCCCTCTCGCGTTTCCTGATGCGCACGGATTCGGCAACCTTTGGGAAAAGCACGGGGAACTTCTCGAAATCCGTCATCACCCTGAACACATCATCGAGCGATGCCTTCACAACCCATTCCTTTTGAAGCGTAATTTCCTTCATGCTTCCCATCTAATAAGAGACTGGTGTCATGTGGGCTTCAGAGGAATCACATTTCATTCCACAACTCCCTGTGTGGTTCCCGATCCTACGGTCCCGGATGGATATTGCCAGTGCAAACGGGACGGAACACCACTGGCCGCACCCCTCATGCAATGGCCCATTTTATGCAAATAACACTCCTTTAACAGGGCGGCCTCCTCTAAAACAAACCGGTGAAACAAACCGAAGAGGAAACAACTTGAACGGTTCGCATTTCAAAAGGCGACAAATTTCGGCAAGGTCTTTTTCGATCATGTCCGGCAGGTTCAAATTCATCACGAACTCTCGACCAGCAATGAACAATCCGAATGCATAGAAACTCGAACCGCCAACGAGATATCCGTCAACCATGTTTCCACCAACCTCAAAGCGTGCTTTGATAAAAAGCGTGCCGTAATCCTCAATAGACGGCTCAACCTCTTCGACTGGCTGATGACTTTCCATTTCGTCGTCCCAAACCCACACTGGGTACAAGTCAAAGTCTGCCTGCGAAAACCCTTTACGTTTTGGTTTATCTAATCTTCCCATGGTGAAACCAAGCCGGTCTGCGGTTAACCCCAGATGTAGCGAAACTCAAATACCTGTCCAGACTTCTTTGCGAAGACATGGAAAATGGCTTCGCCAAACGGCCAATCGACATCAATAAGTGTGTCCTGTCTTGACGGGAAAGCGATTTGGAACAAATGCACGTAGCCTTCACGCAGTAGCTCCAGCGAAGCACCAACATCCCCTTCAAGCTGATTGAAAAACGGCTGACCACCAACCTTGTGGTCTGTATAGATCGCCGAACTACCCAAAGCTTCGACTATTGAGCACTCAGGGTCCACACCCGACTTTCCAAAAACAAAACCAAGCGTCGGGATTTCACTTTTCAACATAGAACTGGAATCACGAAGACTCCTTCGTGGATGCACAACAAACTGGACCAGAGCTTGCGACTGGTCGTAAAGCTTATAGGTCCCTCGGAAAAAATTAAACGGACTTGTCGTGGCTCCATAGTCGAACGTGGTGAAGATCGACACATCCACGTCACCCTCAAGACCGACAGTGGCAAGGTACCGCGTGTTGGCTTCGATTCGGCCGGGCATCACGCCGACGGGCGGACTACCCCCAATCGAACAGTATTCACCACATTCGACTCCGCTTCTCAGTCGGAACGGTATGTACATCTGACCGTGGTTCGAGTAGAGGTTCAGTTTCAAAAGAGGGTCATTCCTATGACCTTCACATTTCATTCCACAACTCCTTGTGCGGTTCCCGATCCTACGGTCCCGGATGGATATTGCAAATGCAAACGCGACGCAACATCACTGGCCGCACCTCGTGCGAAAACCATGTGCCCCCTTTCCTCACAAGGGGAAAACAACGTAGCCGCGTCCCTCCTGTGACGCGATCGCCGTCATCACCTTCGCGTCACGAGTGACGCGGCCACCCTATCGGCGCGGCATTGTCACTGAGCGGCTTCGCACTCGGCGGTTTTCTCGCCGAAGAACTCGTCGGTGATCAGGCCCTCTTCGAACAGGGAGCGGATCTGCCGGATGCGGTCGGCCACCTGTTTCTTGCTGAACTTCTGCCCCTTGGCCTGCTGCTCGGCGGCCTTGGTCTTGGCCAGGACCAGCACGTCGGCGGAAATCTCGCGCGGCTCGCGCTTGGGCGGCGGCTGGTAGGACGGGTCCACCACCAGCACCTTCAGGTCCTGCGCCGGCACGAGATGCCGCCAGAGGAAGGCCTGCATCTTGTCCTCCGCCGGCACGGCGGCGTGGGTGATCTTCTGGTCGCCCACCTTGGCGGTGCCCGCCACGGTGATGTTCACGGGCTCATGGCTGGCCACGTTGCCCCGGAAGACGATGCGCGCGATGCTCTGCTTGGGGCCCATGACGACCGGCTCGGACTTGAAGCCGGGGGGCGGGTCCTTCAAATCGATCTTGATGGGACCGTCGAAGCCATCCTTGCGGGCGGCGTACACCGTGAGGCCTGTGGCGCCATATTGGCGGAGGCTGGCGCTGCTGGCCACGACGCGCAGCTCGAAATCCGGCCGCGGCGCGCTTATGCGGAGGCGGTAGGCATATTCCTCGCCGCCCTTGCGCGCCGTGTCGCCGATATGGACGTAGTACGTGCCGTCGGCGGGTAGCTTGGTCATGAAATAAGAGTCGGCATGGTGGGTGTTGATACCCGCGCCGAGGTCCTCCCGGTCGTCGTTGAACGCCAGCAGTTTGCCCGAGGCGCTCGTGAGCTTGAGGATGGAATCCACCGGCGAATCGAGCCGGCGCGCGTACACCTCGGCCACGATGGTCTCGCCGGCCTTGCCGGTGAACTGATAGACATCCCAGTCATCATCCTTATCAATGCGGCCGTTGACGATGACGGGCAACGTCACCTTCTGCGCGTGCGCCGGGGTGTTGTTGGGTTCCTTCTCGAAGATTTCCGGCAGGGTATCGAGCGCGAACGGCACGCGGTTGGAGATGAATCCCTTCTTGTCCGCGGCGAGCTGCTGGATGCCCTCGGGGGCGTCCTTGGCCGGCGCCTGCAACTCGGCGCCCTCCAGGTTCACGCCCTTCATCTTGATCGTGTGCGGCTCACCCACGCGCCCGCCCAGGGGGAAGATGCTCGTGATGAACGGCAACTCGCCGATGGTCACGCGATACACGAAATCCTCGCGCCCGCGATAAATGGCATCGGCGATGGTGAACACATACTCGCCGTCCTTCGGAATGCGGTACATGAGCACCGGATCGGGCTTGAACCGGAAATCGTCGTCGTATGCGATCTCCTTGCCCTCTGCGTCGTAGAGCGCCAGCACGGGCTGGAACCAGCCCGGCACCGCGTCGGCGATGTACGGGACCAGTTGACGCCCCAGCGTGGAGATGACCAGCCGCTGGCCTTTGTGCGCCGTGAAGCGATACCGATAGACTTCACCGGAGGCAATCTGCCCGTTCACGGTGCAGGGAATGGAAATGCGTATCTCCGCCTCGTCGGCCGGCCGCTTGCGGCGCGCCAGTTCCTCCTTGCCCAACACCTGGATGGGACAGGTCCCCAGCGCCTTCCGGCTGTGCTCGGGCAACTGGCCCACGTAGAACGGCAGCGGATTCGACGCCCCGCCGCGCAGGGTCACCAGGCGGATTTCCCGCTCGCCGGGCGCGGCGTCCGGCGCGACGGTGACCTCGACGAACGCGAGGTTGGCCAGCGATGCGCT
Source organism: uncultured Verrucomicrobiota bacterium (assembly GCA_964482575.1). Taxonomy (GTDB): domain Bacteria; phylum Verrucomicrobiota; class Verrucomicrobiia; order CAIQCK01; family CAIQCK01; genus CAIQCK01. Next base: position 8,461 of record CAZAAF010000001.1, read on the forward strand.
CGCCGGGCGCAACACAAAAGCCTGCATCCGGTCTTGAATCCGCTCCATGAGCTGCTGGGTGGCTTCATCCACATCCTTGGCCGAGGTTTTGGCACCGCCGCCCCCGCCGCTCATCATCATCATCATGTCCTCCCCGGAGGACGCCTTCTTCGCGCCCTTGCTCCGGGATTTACGCAGGTCGGCCAATTGCTGGGCCAGCAACTGCATGTCCTGGGGATTGAGCTTGCGCTGGTAGTTCACCACTTTGGCCGTGACGCCGGGGCCGCTGACGATGACCCCGATGAGATTCTCCATGGCCTGCCCGCCCAGCTTGATGTGGAAGGTGGTGCCCTGCTGGCCGCCGGCGGGATAGACGAAACCGATGTAGGGTCGCGCCGATTGTTGTTGCCGCTGCGCCTGCGTCGCCGGCGCCATTGCCACCAGACCGACCAGCCCGAAAAATACGAACCGTTGAACTCTGTTCATAAGCCGCCCGATATCCTGTCTGCCCAAACCACTCCACACACACTCTCTAACACGGAAGATCTTCCCAGGTTGCACGCATCTTCCGCGCCCGGCCAGCCGACGGCTGCAAAATGTAGCGGGTGGCGCTTGAATTTCAATCCCCAAGCGCCGGTTCTTTGAAAGTTTTCGACAACCGTCAGGCCAGCTTCCAACCGTTGTGATACGGCGGGTCCAGAAGCGCATTGGCCTCGGGACAGTTGGTGAACCGCATGGCGCGCTCGTTGTAGAGCAGTTTCTTCCCGCTCATGCGGATGGCGATCACCCCGAGCAGGCCGATCTCAGACAAACGCCCGCCGTATTCGAACGGCGAGCCGGCCTGACGCCCGTTGCGGATCGCGTCCAGCCAGTCGCGCTGGTGGCCGCCACGCACGCGCGGAATCTCCGGGTCGGGCCGTTGGTACGCCTTCATCGCCGTTTCGGGAATGAGCCGGCAGCCGCCCGCGCCATGCGAGCCGTACAGAATCTTCCCGCGGTCGCCGACCACCACCGCGCCCACGTCCCCCACCTTGCGATCGGCTTCCAGTTCCGGCGGACGCGGGATCGGGCGCTGGCCGTCGTACCACACCAGCTTGACCGGACCGCGTTTGCCCTTGGCGGGAAACTCGAACGTGACCTGCGCGCCCGGCGGATACAGTTCCGCGTGCTTCACGGGATCGTAGCCATCCGTCTCCGCCACGATGCTCGTGGGCATGTCGAGGTTCAACGCCCAGAACACCGGGTCAATCACGTGGCAGACCCAGTCGCCCAGCGCGCCGGACCCATACGGCATCCAGCCGCGCCATTTCCACGGGACATAGGCCGGATGATAAGGCCGCTTCTCCACCGGTCCCTGCCAGAGGTCCCAGTCCAGATCCGGCGGCACCGGCGGACGCTCCGTGCGGACCTTGTCGAGGTTGTTCATCTGGCAATACGTGTCGCGGAAAATACCGCAACCCGCGTGTACTTCCTTCACCGCCCCGATGGCGCCGTCCCAGATCCATTCGCAGAAGAGGCGAATCGAGTCGGTGGAATGCCCCTGGTTGCCGACCTGGGTGATGAGCTTGCGGGCTTTCGCCATCTTGCGGAGCGCGCGTACCTCCGCCACGGAATGTGCGAGCGGTTTCTCGCAGTACACATGCTTGCCGTGCCGCATCGCGGCCATGGCGGCGATGGTGTGCGTGTGGTCCGGCGTGCCGACCAGCACCGCATCCACCTTGTCGTTCATCTCCTCGAGCATCCGGCGGAAGTCCTTGTAGCGTTCGGCCTCCGGGAACATCTTGAACATTTCCGCCGCGCGCGTGTCGTCCACGTCGCACAGGGCGACGATGTTCTCGTCGGTCATGCTCTTGAGATCGGCCGCGGCCTGTCCGCCTGCGCCGATGGCGGCGATGTTCAGCTTGCGGCTCGGCGGCGTGTGGCCGTCGCCGCCCAACACATGACGCGGCACGACTTGCAGGGCAAACACCGCTCCCGTGGTGGCCTTGAGAAAACGCCGGCGTGAGAGGGTGGAGTTCATGGGAATGGTGACCGCGGCTACTTCATCAACTGCTTCACCTTCGCCTCAATCGCGTCGGTCCAGATTTGGTACCCCTTCTCGTTCGGGTGCAGGAGGTCGGGCATTATCTCCTTGGACAAAGTCCCGTCGGCTTCGAGGAACTTCGGGCCGATGTCCATGTAGAACACCGTCTTGTTGTCGGCGAATTTCTTGATGAGGGCGTTGGTGGCCTCGTTCTGCTGGCGCAGCTTGTCGCCGTTGTTCGCGCCGCGCGGGAAGATCGCCAGCACCAGGATTTTCGCCTGCGGGCACTTGGTCTTGAGCTTGCCGAGGATGGCTTTGACGCCCTCGGCGGTCTGCCCGGCGGTGCAGTGATAAATCGCGCCGTCGAGTTCCTTCTGCGGACGGCCCTGGTGGCCGGTGTTGTTCGTGCCTATCATGAGGACGATGGCCTTGGGCTTCAGCCCGTCGAAGTTCCCGTGATCGAGCCGCCACAACACGTGCTCGGTGCGGTCCCCGCTGATGCCGAAGTTCGCGGCCTTCAGTGGCGCCCATGTCTTTTCCCAGATGGCCTTGCCCTTCCCCTCCCAGGCGTGGGTGATCGAGTCGCCGAGGAAAACCAGCTCGGCCTCGCCCTTCCTGGAAATCACGTTGAACGACTCATGTCGCTTCTCCGTGCCCGGGTGCAGGACGGGCATGGTGGCGTAGTTCACCGACGTTTCCGCCGACGGGAGGTTCGCGGTGAAGAGGATGAGAGGAATCAGCAACTTGCCGGCGAGAGAGACGGTGGTTTTCATTGGCGCGCAGTGTAGGAGAACTCTCCAAAAAAAGAAACCCCGCAGTGAAGCTGCTGGGAATCGACACGCGAGTGCTTGCGTTGCGCGTTGGGGAACATCCTCTACCTCCAAGCCTCGTTGCCGGCCACGGCGACCGGCTCAAGCCACGCGGAACACCTTCTGATAAGTCGCGCGGATGCGCTGACGGGCGGCGCGGTACATCTTCCAGAACTCCTCCAGCGATGGCGCGCCGAGGCGGCACGCCACCACCTGCTGTTCCTCCACTGCCGCGGGCAGGACGGAACCGGAACTGTTCTGCACGCGTCGCAGGACCAACTCCACGCGGCGTTGCACCATGTAATCCTCGCGGAGGTGATGCGCCTCCTCGGCCGTCAGCACACCCGTCTTCCCCAGTTCGGCCAGCGCCTCGAGCGTATGCGGTTTGCGGATGGACGGATGTTCCCCGCCATGCCGCAACTGGAGCGCCTGCACGACGAACTCCACCTCGATGATCCCGCCCGCACCGGTCTTGAGGTTCAACTCCGGGTGTTTCTGGTCGCCGCGTTCGCGCTCGACGCGCGCCCGCATCTTCGCAATCTCGGCCAGTTCCGCGTCCGTGAGTGGACGTCCGTAAACCGCCTTGTTCACGAACTGCTGGAACTGGCGGCCCAGCGCGGCATCGCCCGCAATGAACCGCGCCTTGGTCATCGCCTGCCGCTCCCACAACAGCGCGCGTTTGGCGTAATAGGTGGTGTAGGCGTCGAGGGTGTGCGCCAGCACGCCCTTGTCGCCGTCGGGCCGCAGCCGCGCGTCGAGGACGTACACCGAGCCCTCCTCGGTCTGCCGGCCCATGAAATCAATCAGCCGCTTGCCCAGCGCGACGGCCGCATGGGTCTCCTTCATCCCGCCGCGGGTGACGAACAGCACGTCGAGGTCGCCGCCGTAACTGAGTTCATGGCCGCCGAACTTGCCCACGCCGATGACGGCAAAGGGCAGTCGCTGTGCCTTCAGCTCCCGCACGCACACCGGCAGCGCGAAATCCACGCACGCCTCCGCCAGCGTGGATTGCTCGTCGTGGACTTTCTCAAGATTGCTGAGCCCCAGCACGTCGCGCACGCCGCAGCGGAGGAGTTCGGCGCGCTTGTAGATGCGAATCCAGTCCTCGGGCGTCCGCCGGCCGCGGGTGGCGCGCAATTCCTCCAGCACATCGGCGCGGGACTTGTGCCGGCGGAGAATGTCGGGCCGCGTGACCTCCTCGAACAACTCGGGCCGGCGGATGACGACGTCGGCGAGGAAGCGGCTGTTGTCGAACAACCGCTCGTCGATCGTCAACACCTCGTTCGAACTGGCGCTCATGAGCATGACGTCGACTAGCCCTTGGGCGATGATCTCGCGAATCTGCTGGCGATACTCGTCGAGCGGGGCGAAGCGCCGGGGCTGGAGGTCCGCTGGAT
>CAZAAF010000001.1:12678-17798 GCA_964482575.1 uncultured Verrucomicrobiota bacterium
CTTCGGGTTCGATGCCAGCATCTCGAACAGCATGGCGCGGGAGCCGTAGCTCTCGGCGAACCGCAGTAACTGGTTGAGCGCCTCGTCGGGCTGCGCCAGGCCGGCCACGGTTGTGCCGCCGCCCTCGGCATGATGCTCCGCGATGGACCGCGGGTTCACCACGCGCAGGATTTCAGGCAGGATGCGGGAAAACAGCGTGCTCGTCCGGGCGGAGATGTGCGCGTGCCCCGGTCCGCGCGCCATGGAGTACAGCACCTTCGCCGCCGCCTCCGGCTTTCGAAACCCGGCCGTGGCCAGCGAGCGCACGAACTCGGCCTGCCGGCTCTCGTCAGCGAACATCTTCCGCCAGCGGGCGCGGGCCTCGCTGCGCGGCGACCCCAGCAGCCGTTGATACGCCTGCCGCACGCGGCTTGTGTGGACCGCCAGTTGTTTCTGGAACGCCGCGATGGTCTTGAAGCCCAGCGAGCGAGCGAGCCGCAGCACCGCCGCGTGCTCGGTGGGGATGGTGTGCGTCTGGAGGCCGGCTTCCATTTGCAGCCGGTGCTCGACCGTGCGCAGGAATTCGTAGGCCACGGTCAGGTCGTTCACCTCGTCGGGCGGCAACTGGCCGTACTGACCCAGCTTCCGCAGCGCCTCGAGGGTGCTGGCGGTTTGCAGGAAGGGATTCCGGCCCGCATGGAGCAACTGGAGCGTCTGCGCCACAAACTCGATTTCCCGGATGCCGCCCACGCCCAGCTTGACGTGCCGCTTCAGCCGGTCCTCGCCCACAATCTCGCGCTCGATCCGCTGTTTGATCAGCGCAATCTCGCCCAGGACCTCCTCGCCCACGTAGCGCGGAAACCGGAACGGATGGATGGTCTCAAGGAACTCGTCCACCAGCCGCGCGCTGCCGGCGACGCAGCGGGCCTTGATGAGCATCATGCGCTCCCAGGTCTCGCCGCGGCTGGCATAGTAATCCTCGCAGCTTTCCACCGTGCGCACGAGCACGCCCGCGTCCCACTCGGGGCGCAGCCGCAGGTCCACGCGAAAGAGATCGCCCGCCACCGTGTGGGCGCTGACGGAGGCCACCACCGCCTCGGCCAGTTTGGTGAAGAACTGCTGGTTCGACATCGTGCGCCGGCCGTCGCGCATCACGTTGCCGTCCGCGCCATAGAGGAACATCGGGTCGATGTCGCTGCTGTAGTTCAACTCGCGCCCGCCGAGCTTGCCAAGGCCGAGCACCGCGAACTCGCGGTTCGAGGGCTCGCCATACTTCACAATCAGTTCCGGCCAGTGGACGGCCAGCACCTGGCTGAGGCAGACATCCGCGAGGTCGGAGACCTCGGTCACCACCTGCACAAGGCTGGCGCGGCCGCTCAGGTCGCGCAGGCCGATCAACGCCATCTCGCGGCGTTTGAACCGCCGCAGCGCATCGAGCCGCCCGTGGGACGGCGCGCCCATCACGGCCTGCGCCGCATCCTGCGCGAGCATGAACGGATGCCGCGGGCGGTTGAAAAGGTCCTCCGACGCCAGCCACTCCACATAGTCCGGGTGACGCACCAGCGTGTCGCTGATGGCCTGTGACGCGCCGAAGCCCAGCGCCAGCGCAGACGCCAGCCAGTCCGTCGTCTCCAGCCGCTGCACCAACGCCGCCCGGTCCGGTGCGGCATCGAGCAGCCGCTGGAAGTTCCGTTGCGCACGTTCCACATCCGCCGAGGCGCGGCAGGCGCGGTCCAGCGCGGGAGGCAGTGATATCGGGGTGGATTTCATTCAGCGGCGGGGGTGTTGCGAACGCTCCTTCATCCGGGCCTGCGACTGTTCCAAAATCTTCCGTTCCTCGCGCGTCAGGCTGTGAATGCCCTCGCGCGAAATTTTGTCGAGGATCGGGTCCACCTTCTCGCTGATGAATTCCTCCGGCGACAGGTCCTTCTCCCGAGTCGGGCGCGCCGCGGGCCGCGCTAGCGGCTCCACCGCCGCCCGGAGCTTTTCAACGAACCGCGAAGGCTCGCCCCACCCCATCCACTTGATGAACACATAGCCCACCACCACACCGCCCAGGTGCGCGAGATGCGCGACGCCGTTGCCGGACTCCGCGAGCGACCCGTACGCCACCACCGCCACGGCAACCCACGCCCACCACTTCGCCTTCAACGTCACCGGCAGGATGAAGAACAACAGGAGCGTGATCTGCCGATCCGGCATCAGCGTCGCATACGCGATGCAGACCGCATAGACCGCCGCCGAGGCGCCGAGCAGCGTCGCGTAGCCGCCCCAGTTGAAGGCCAGCCAGCATGCCGCGCCGAAAAGCCCGCCCGCGGCATACAGCCACAGGAATTTCCGCGACCCGATCTGTTCCTCGACCTCGCGGCCAAACATCCAGAGGGCCAGCATGTTGCACAGGATGTGGAAAAGGTTCGCGCTGTGCAGGAACATGTAGGTGACCGGCTGCCAGACCATGCCCGAGCAAAGACCGTCGCTCCTCAGCCCGAAGATGCGGTCGAAAACGGCGTGCCAGAGGCCATCGTCCCGAATCATCTGGCTCAGAACGAGGAGAACGGTTTGCACCACGAAGACCGCCCCGTTGGCGATCAACAGCGCGCGCACGGCATAGGTCGGCGTCCCCAGCCATCCCAGGCCGGGTGTCGGCTCCGAACCCCATGTGTACCGCCCTCTCATGCCAGTTCAATCCTCACCGGGCCGCCATCCTCCACCTGCCGGAACGTAGTCGTGTCGCCGGTCACGCGTCCCACCACGTTCACCGGGCTCGCGGGACGTATCTCCCCGCCCTCGCTCGCCGGGGTCGGCCCGAAGAAGATACAGAAGGCGCGGCCCGGGGGCCAGTAGGCAAGATCGCCCGCCTCCACCACCGCCTTCGGGTTCTCCGCCGCCGCCGTGACGTTGACGGTGAAATAAATCTCATCGCCCCAGCGATTCGCCGCGGCGGTGATCGGCAATGCACGGACAATCCGGGCGGCGGTCTCGCTGTCGTTCAGCACCGCACCCAGCGTGACCGTCCCGGCCGTGATCGTGATCTTCGTTGTCGCGCCCATGACGGGCGGCTTCCCCGCCACCCGGACTGATTAAACCCACCAGACGCCTCCTTGGCGATGGAAAATTTCGGGCGAGACCGGGGTCCGTAGATATAAGCGAATGGGAATTTTCATCCACGGATTGAGGGAAAGGCTGAGGGCTGAAAGCCGAAAACTTCTTCACTTCCCCTTTCGTCCGTTTCTTGTGTTTCGTGGTTCCCAAAATAGTGACGATTGAAATTGACCGCGGATGACGCGAATCGGCGCAAATGGGGCGGGAGCCATCCACGGATGGAACGGATTTCACGGAGGGATAATTCCAGCAAAAAAAGCCTCACTCGAAGACACCATGATTTTGCCAAAAACAAGACAATGCTGAATGACACTGCCGCGGTGGCGATGGGAAATTTTTTGACAAGGCGGGGCATGACTGGCACAGTGCCGCCCCCGCTGAATGGCAGTTTTCGTGGGGCGGTAGCTCAGCTGGTAGAGCTGCGGCCTTTTAAGCCGTAGGTCCTGGGTTCGAGTCCCAGCCGCCCCACCACTTTCCTCTCCTACTCCAGCTCCGGGCTCACCCCGGCGCTCAACAACGGCGGGCAGACGATGGACGCCGTCTGGGTCAGTTGCCGGCTGCCCCGCTCGAACGTCGCGTCCAGCCGCTGCTTCAACAGACGCGGGGCGCGGCCGTAGTCGTTGGACCGGCGCGCCACCTCGACAAAGAGCTGCACGGCTTTCTGCAGGTCGCTCACATCCACGTATTCCTCGCGAATGTGTTCGCCGGGCCCCATGTTGTGATAGTTGCCCATGGCGAGGCACACGCCGCCGGCGCGATACCCGTTGTGGCAGAACACCGTGCTCTCACACGTGCCGCCATCCATCAATCGGCGCTGGCAGGTGAACTTCCGGTCCGTTCGCGCCACGCGCGCCGCCACTTCCTCCAGGAACATGGTCACGCGCGAGTCGAAGGTCATCGCCCGGTCGCCGACGCGGATGATCGGTCCCTGCCCCATGGGCGCGTGCGGCAGTTCCTTGCTACTCTCGACGCTGACGACGAGGGCCGACTGCGGGATCACGCGGGACCGCATCAATCCCATGGCGCCATGGAAGCCGGTTTCCTCGGCGCGGGTGAACACGGCATAGACGCAGACGGAGGCGCGCGACTGGACGAGTTCGTCCAGCATGGCCAGCAGCGCCACGCATCCCGCGAGGTCGTCGCACGCGCGCGACCAGATGACGCGGTGGTTGGTCTTCACCGGGGCGATGTCCCACATGCCGAAGTCGCCGCGGCGGACCGATCCCTTGAGCCGCAGCCGCACCAGTTTCTCCCGCTTCCAATCCACATCCGGGACGGACCAGATCGTGGCGCGCTGTTCGCCGTCCGCGGTGAACATCCGCACGCGTCCGCCGGGCCGGAAATACTGCCGCGACATGCTGCCGAGGAAGCGGGTCATGACGAACCCGCCGGCGGCGTCCTCCACCGCTTCGAAGCCGGGGTGGTCCATGTGCGCGACGAAGGCGACCGGGCGATGGCCGCGCCCGCGGCGGTAGCTGATGACCAGGTTGCCAAACTTGTCCGCGCGTACGCGCAAGCCACGCGAGATGGCGAACTCGCGAATGAATTGCGCGACGCGTTCCTCGTGATAAGGCGCGGTGGGAAGGCATAGCAACCGCCGCGCAAGTGAGAGGAGTTGATTTCGCCGCACGGCGCGCACTATACCGCCGCCGGTTTTTAACGCAATCGAAACTTTGAGGGGTCGTACCATTCCTCCGGCACCGACTGAAAACACGCACAACCGCGTAAGGCAAACACCTTGTCTGACGAGCGCCGGGGCGGACGCGACGGCGTTGCGGGCTACGACTTTCTGGTCAGCAAAACCCCTTGCGCCCCGAATTCCGGAACTGATACAAGGCGGGGGTCGGTTGTTGCGTCGGTCATTATGATTCTGAAAAGGAGACCATGAACGAAACCCACCGCCCCGCCCCGTCCACCCGTCGCCAGTTCATCCAGCAAACCGGAACGCTCGCCGCAGGCGCCAGCGTACTCGGCAGCGCGTTACCCGCCGTCCATGCCGCGGACGATCACGCCATCCGCCTTGCACTCATCGGCTGCGG
>CAZAAF010000001.1:17808-27208 GCA_964482575.1 uncultured Verrucomicrobiota bacterium
CCCGTGGCGCACCTGCACGGCGGCGAGCAGACGGGCGCGGTCGTGGACTCCATGGGTGTCCAGAACTACGGTCCGATCAAGCTGCACGCCATGGCCGACATCAACACCGCCCCGATGGACCGGGTCCACAAGGCGCTCAAGGAGAAGTTCGGCGAGAAGATCGACGTGACCGATGACCGGAAGTTCATCGGGTTCGATGCGTATAAGAAGGCGATCGATTCGCTCCGGCCCGGCGACATCGCCATGTGCACGACGCGCGCGTACATCCGCCCCACGCACGTCGAGTATGCCGTCAAGAAAGGCATCAACGTCTTCATGGAGAAGCCATTTGCGACCGACCCGGTGGGCCTGCGGCGGTTGTTGCGCGCGGGCGAGGAGGCGCAGAAGAAGGGCGTGAAGATTGCCGCCGGATTCCAGTGCCGGCATTCCCCGGCGCGGCAGGCGCTGATCCAGCAGGTGCGCGAGGGCAAGCTGGGCGAGATTCCGCTCATCCGCGCCAACCGCCTCGGCGGCACGGGCTGGCTCAAGCCGCAGGGCGAGAAGTCCAACAGTTTCCTGGAGCAGCTCCAGTTCGGCAGGGTCCAGCTCTACTGGGTCGGTTCCGGCCACATGGTGGACTATCTCATCCACCAGATCGACGAGTGTTGCTGGATCAAGGACGCCTGGCCGGTGAACGCCATCGGCATGGGCGGACGTGTCCCCACCAGCAAGGATTGCGGCCAGAACCTGGACAACTACTCCATCGAGTACACCTTCGCCGACGGCACGAAGGCATTCTGTGGGTTCTACCGTATCAACAAGGCCCGCAGCGACTTCGCCACGTACATCCACGGCACCAAGTGCGCCGCGCAGTTCTCCGGCAACGTCCACGCCCCCACCGTCCGCCGCTTCAAGGACCAGCGGTGCGCGGAGGACAACATCGCGTGGGAGCCGCCGAAGGACACGGCCAGCCCGTGGCAGTACGAGTGGAACGATTTCATCACCAGCATCCGCAACGACCTGCCACACAACGAGTGCAAGCGCGCGGTGTATTCGGACATGACGACTATCATGGGCCGCGCCGCGGTCCACACCGGCCAGTTGGTGACGTGGGACGAGATGATGAAGTCAGAGTTCTGCTTCTGCAAGGACCCCGACGCGCTGAACGAGAACAGCACCCCGCCCGCCCTCGCCGACGCGAACGGCCAGTTCACCGTGCCGGTGGTCGGCGAGTGGAAGGAAGTCTGAGGCCACAGAAGGCCCGGCGCAAGCAAGGCCGTGCGGTCTCAGCCCCGAACGCTTTCGGGGCTGGCCGCCGGCTCGTAACACGGACATTCTTGTCCGCGTCCGCAACGGGCAACAACAACCGTGGCGGGCAGGAATGTCCGCCCTGCGGCGCTGGGAGAGGCGACGTCCACGTCGCCTGCTCAATGATAATTACCGGCGACTTGGAAGTCGCCGCTCCCAGTCGGCAATCACCGGTCAGTGACCACCGCCGAATACCACCGCGAATTCGGAAACAATCCCGTCCCGCCACATTCAGTTGCGGCAGGGGCCCACTGTGGCTATCGTCTGGGCAGCATGGCGGAACTGAACGACATCGACGCGCTCATCCTTGACTGGTCGGGCACCATTGTGGACGACCTGACCATCGTCTGGGAGGCCACGAATTATTGTTTCCAGAAATTCGGTGTTACCCCGATCAGCCGGGACACGTTCCGCGATGAGTTCTGCCTGCCGTTCCTGCCGTTCTACCGCCGCTACCTGCCGACGCAGTCGCTCGAGGAAATCGACCGCTACTATTTCGAGCGGTTCAACGCCGTCCAGGACATCGTGACGCTCCTGCCGTACGCGCGAGAATTTCTGGAGTTCGCCCGGAGCCGCGGGCTGCGGATGTTCGTGCTCTCGACGATGGACCCGGTGGTATTCGAGCGGCTCTGCGCGAGGCTCGGCATCAACCACTTCTACGAGGGTGCCTATGTCGGCATCATGAACAAGCTGGAGGAGATCCACCGCGTCATCCAGAGCAACCACCTCGATCCGGCGCGCACGCTGTATGTCGGCGACATGGTCCACGACGTGGAGACCGCGCGGCACGGCGGCGTGAAGTCCTGCGTGGTGCTCACGGGATTCGACACGCTGGCCAAGCTGCGCCCGTCCCAACCCGACCTGATCGTCGAACACCTTGGTGAATTGCAGAAACGGCTTGACCGGTCCCGCGGGCCGGGCGCGCAGCACGCGGCACCGCGCCAGCCGATCGTCACCGTCGGCGGGCTTGTGTTCAACGTGCGTGGCGAATGCCTGATGGTGCGCACGCCGAAATGGAACCGTTCGTGGGGCATCCCCGGGGGCAAGGTCCGGTACGGCGAGGCCATGGAGGCGGCGCTGGTGCGGGAAATGAAGGAGGAAACCGGGCTGGACATCCGCGACATCCGGTTCGTGATCGCGCAGGACTGCATCGAGACGCCCGAGTTTTACCGCCCCGAGCATTTTCTGCTGCTGAATTTCACCTGCCGCGCCGACACGACGGACGTCCGGCTGAACGAGGAGCTGGAAGATTTTCGTTGGCTTTCGCCGGAAGATGCTCTTAAGCTGCCGTTGAACAAACCGACAAGGATTTTGATCGAAGCCTATGCTCGTCTCACGTGAAGTCAGGCCCGGCGCCGCGCCGGTGGAGGTCTTTGAGGACGTCATCGTCATCAAGGATCTGGAAGTGTGGTGCCATGTGGGCGTCACCAACGAGGAACGCTCGCAGCGCCAGAAGCTGCTGGTGACCATGGAAATGACCCGCGACCTCAGCATGGCCGCGCGCACGGACCAGCTCGTGCATTCCATTGACTACCAGCGCGTGTGCGAGAAGGTGAAACAACTGGTGCTGGAGAAGAGTTGGCGGTTGATCGAAGCCATGGCCGGCGACATCATCCAGTGCCTGCACTCGAATTTCCGCTTTTCCAACGTCTCGTTGGAAATCCGCAAGTTTGCCCTGCCCGACACGGCCTATGTGGCCGTCCACTTCTCACGGCAACGGCCGTGACGAAGTGCTGCCCCGCCCTTTGGGAGACCGTTTTATGAACTACGCCGCTTCCTATCTCACCGACCTGCAACAACTCCTCGGCCGCCTCGACGGCGCCGCCATCGATCGCGCGGCGGAGATGCTGCGCGACGCCCGCGACCACGACCGCCGGGTGTTCGTCACCGGCAACGGCGGCTCCGCCGCTATCGCCAGCCAGATGGTCGTGGACATCGGCAAGGGCGCGTCGCTGAACCGGCCGAAGCGGTTCAAGATCATCACGCTCACCGACCAGATTCCGTGGATCACGGCGCTGGCCAACGACCTCAGCTACGACGTGGTGTTCCTGGAGCAGTTGAAGAACTTCGCCGAGCCCGGCGACGTGCTGATCGGCATGAGCTGCTCCGGCACCAGCAAGAACGTCGTGCTCGCCCAGGAATGGGCGCGCCAGAACGGCCTGCGCACCATCGGCCTCGGCAAGGACACGCCAACGCCCCTGCGCGCGGCGAGCGATATTTACGTGCCGATCCCGAGCACGCATTACGGCCGGCTCGAGGACGCGTTTTTCATCATCACGCACATCCTGTGCTACGCGTTCATCGACAACCCGAAACTGTAATCTCGGATCATTGCGAAGGAAGGAACGGCCATGTTCAAGGGTATCGAACACATTGGGATTTACGCATGCGACAGCGCCGCGCTGGCGCAATGGTATCAGGACGTGCTTGGCTGGCGCGTCATCTATGACAGCAAGGGCAAGCCGCCGGCCTTCTTCCTCGCCACCGAGGACGGGAGCATGATCGAGATCATCCCCTACCCCAAGACCACGCCGGGTGGCGCGCCCGCCCCCCACGAGCCCGGCATCCGCCATCTCGCGATCACGGTGACCGACTTCGACAAGGCCTATGCGGTGTTGCAGGCGAAGAAAGTCAACTTCGTCGAACCACCCAAGGACGGCGCGAACGGCGCCAAAGTCGTCTTCTTCCGTGACCCGGAAGGCAACGTCCTGCACCTGATGTACCGGCCCGTGCCGATGTAAGCGGCGTGGGCGCGAAGCCGCGAATATCCGGCCCCACGGCGGAAGCACAAGCTAAAGCTTGAACTCCAACGCTGGCGACGCCTGCGAGGTGGACTTGCCGGACCTCCAGCTTCAGTGGGCCCTGCACGAAATGCTTCCACCGCGATTCGCATGATCATTTTATCTTTGCGCCTGCCGCCGTGACATGAGAATAGTCGTGGTGTCCCATGGCCTACGCTTCACTACGTGCATTTGTCGAACGCCTTGATCGCGAAGGCGAATTGATCCGCGTGCCTTTCGAGGTGGACCCCGTGCTGGAGATCACAGAGTTTGCCGACCGGCAGATGAAATCGCCCGGCGGCGGCAAGGCGCTGTTGTTCGAGAAACCCAAGGGCTCCCCCTTTCTCCTCCTGACCAACGCCTGGGGCTCCGAGAAACGCATGACGCTGGCGCTGGGCCGGACGGTGCAGCAATGCGCCGATGAACTCGGTTCGCTCCTGCGCGCCAAACCGCCCACCAGTTTCGCCGAGGCCATCCGGCTGTTCGGCACCGCCCTGGAACTGCGTCATGCCAGGCCCAAGAGCGTCGCCCGGGGCGCGTGCAAAGAGGTGGTGCTGAAAGGCGGCGAGGTGGACCTGGCGCGCTTTCCCATCCAGCAATGCTGGCCGCAGGACGCGGGTCGGTTCATCACGCTGCCGATGGTGTTCACGCAGGACCCGGATACCGGCGCGCGCAACGTCGGGATGTACCGGATGCAGGTGATTGACCGGGCCACGACGTTCATGCACTGGCAGATGCACAAGGTGGCGGCGCGGCATGGGCGGCGTTACATGGAGACGGGCGAGCGCATGCCCGTGGCCGTCTGCCTCGGCGGCGACCCGGTGTACACCTTCTGCGCCACCGCGCCCCTGCCCGATGGCGTGGACGAGATGATGCTCGCCGGTTACCTCCGGCAACAGTCGGTGGAGATGGTGAAATGCGAGACGATCCCGCTGGAGGTGCCGGCGGATTGCGATGTCGTGCTCGAAGGCTACGTGGACCCGAAGGAACCGCCCGGCATGGAAGGGCCGTTCGGCGACCACACCGGTTATTACACCCTGCCCGAGCCCTACCCGCGGTTCCACATCACCGCGATCACGCATCGCCGCGACGCGCTGTATCCCAGCACCATCGTGGGCCGGCCGCCGATGGAGGACTATTATCTCGGCGACGCCAGCGTGCGGCTGTTCCTGCCGATGTTCCAACTCAACTTCCCGGAACTGGTGGACCTCTATCTGCCCGCGGCGGGCACCTTCCACAACCTCGTGATCGTCTCGATCAAGAAGGGGTTCCCCTATCATGCCTCGAAGCTGATGCACGGTCTCTGGGGCATGGGCCAGATGATGTTCACCAAGTGCATCGTCGTGGTGGATGCCGACGTGAACGTGCGCGACCTGGGCGAGGTGGCCTTCCGCGTCTGCGCCAACGTGGACCCGGCCCGCGACATCCTCATGACCCGGGGTCCCGCCGACGTGCTCGATCACGCGACGCCCGCCATTGGTCTTGGCACGAAGATGGGCATTGACGCCACCCACAAGCTGCCCGGCGAACGCGACACGCGTCCCTGGCCGCCGATCATCCGGATGGACGACGCGGTAAAACGGCGGGTGGATGAGTGGATGAAAACGTTGACAACTCATTAACGGTTCTCGACTAGCGACTTCGCCCCGGTGAAGTCGCAAACCACAACAAGGGAGTACACGCGACGTATGCGTTTAGTAATGACATTGTTGTTTTCCGTGGCTTGCGCCACCGCAGCTCTTGCCGAGACCGATTGGAATCCGCGCGAGCCGTTCCTGAAGGCGCTGGTCAAGGGCGTGCCATCCATGCTCAAGAGCCAGGACCCCGCGACGGGCCGGTTCGGCAGCCAGCCGTGGATTTGCACGGACCAGAACGTCCTCTTCCCGCTCGCCGCGGCGTGGGCCATACAGGACCCGGCGAATCCCTACTATCACGACCCGAAGGTGTTGAACGCCATCATGGCGGGCGGCGACGCGCTCATCGCCGACCAGGACAAGCACGGCGCGTGGATTTTCCGCAAGAAGGACAACTCCACGTGGGGCCAGACCCTCATGCCGTGGACCTACAGCCGGTGGATTCGCGCGTATCAACTCATCAAGGACGCCATGCCCGCCGAGCGCCGGCAGCATTGGGAGAAGGGATTGCTGCTCGGGTTCACCAATATTTCCAAGAGCTGCCTCGGCAGCATCAAGAATATCCCCACACATCACGCGATGGCGCTCTACTGCGCCGGCGTCTGTTTCGACCGTGAGGACTGGAAGAAACAGGCGCGGGAATTCATGGCCCGGGTCGCCAGGGAACAATCCCCCGCCGGCTGGTGGTCGGAACACAGCGGGCCGGTGGTGGCCTACAACTTCGTCTATGTCGAGGCGTTCGGCGTGTATTACTCGATGTCGCACGACCCGGCCGTGCTGGAGGTGCTGAAACGCTCCGCGCTCTTTCACGGCACGTTCATTTATCCCAACGGCACCATGGTCGAGACGGTGGATGAGCGGAATCCCTACGAATCGGGCACGGCGCATGGCAATGTCGGCTTCAGTTTCACGCCGGTGGAGGGCAACGTCGGGTTCTCCTTCACCCCCGAGGGACGCGGCTTTCTCCAGCATCAATTCCAGCTTCGGAAATGGTCCATCACCGCCGACGAGGCCGCCAGCCACCTGATCCACGGCGAGCGCGGTCCCCTCGCCCCCATCGCCGCCGACAGCGACGAGCGGCTCAATGTGATCGGCAACAACGACGCGATGGTCCTGCGCCACAAACCGTGGTTCATCTGCCTCTCGGCGTTCACGTGCGGGCTGTCCAACGCCCGCTGGATTCAGGACCGGCAGAATTTCGTCAGCGTTTATCAAGACCGCGTCGGATTGATTGTTGGCGGCGGCAACACCAACTTCCAGCCGTTCTGGAGCAACTTCACCGTCGGCAAGACCACCCACCTCCCGCCCAACCCCGGCGATGAGAATCCCGACTTCAAACTCAAGGGCGATCTGATCTACATGCCGTCGGCCGCACAACTTCACTCGGACAAGGTCGCGCCCAACCTCGAACTGACATATGGCCCGGAGAACTGCCGCGTCACCGTCCGACCGCTCGATGACAATCGCCTGACGCTCGCCTGTGAAGCCACCGGCCCGGCCGCTCAACCGGTCGAAGGCCACATCACCTTCCTGCCGCACCTGAGCCTGGAAATCAAAACCGCCTCCGGCAAGAGCGCCAAGCTTGGGGATGAACTCATCGAATGGTCCGCGGCCGACATGGGCGCATGGTTCGACCTTGGCCCGGTTCGAGTCACGGTCCCGCCCGGCACGAAACTGGTGTGGCCCAAGAAGCGGCACAATCCCTACAAGAAGGACGGCAGCAGCACCCTGCGCGAAGCGCGCCTCGTCTTGTGCCTGCCGTTTTCGAGCACGGTCACGAAACAGGAAGTCACGCTGGAGATCACGCGGTAGAATTCAGCTTGCAGCCGAAATTTTTTATGACAATGACACGGCGCGATATCAGAGTTCTTCAAAAACGAGTGATCTGTTGTCGCTGCGGCATTGAATTCAATGGTTACACCGACGCACCTGATGAAGGCTTTGGCTACGCAAGTCAATTGTTCGAATGCGGTAGCTGCCACACCATCTTCTCACGATCCATCGAAGACAAACACTACGGTGGCCCGTTGCAGAGCCGCATTTTGGAAGTTCGTTGTCCGACATGCACACAACCACTAACAGAAACACTACGCAAAGTTGAATTCGCTGGCGTCTGTCCGGGTTGCGGACAGCGTGACTACACTGGGACGGACGAGGCGCGCGAGGCAATCATTCCAAGCTACCAACTGTACTCCTAACGGGAGACTCGACTTGAA
The DNA here is from genome assembly GCA_964482575.1 of uncultured Verrucomicrobiota bacterium. Classification (GTDB taxonomy): domain Bacteria; phylum Verrucomicrobiota; class Verrucomicrobiia; order CAIQCK01; family CAIQCK01; genus CAIQCK01. The sequence continues at coordinate 25,726 of CAZAAF010000001.1, forward strand.
TTTCATCCGCATACGCTTCTCCGCGTCCTCTGAGTCACTGCGTTGAAGTGGCGCACGCTAAACGCAGAGACGCAAAGGACGCCGAGGGACGCAGTACTTTCCGTCTGCCGATCTCTGCCCACCATTCACTTTCCACAAGTTCAGATCAGGAGTTGGCACCATTCGTTGCATTTTTTCATGTCGGCGGAAAAGCGTCAGAAGCGAGTCTTGGACCTCCGCCCCTCCGACCGGTCATGACGGGCCGCGTGAATAGGGTTTTCTTCTTCCCCGTTTTGTGGTGAATTTGGTCCACATCGAAAGTGAAACCTCAGCGTGCTTGAGTGAAGCACGGCGTCAAACCTTGAAGGAGTTCCTTGTGACAGCCAGTCAATCCTGTTGGAAATGGCCCGGTTCCATGGCCATCGCGTTGTGCATGGTCGTTCTCATGACGTGCGCCGGATTCCCGGGAATTGCCGCCGAATCTCCGTGGAGGTCCTGGCGTGTTCCCGCCGGCACGCTTCCCGACATCGGCGCCTTGTTCTGGGAAGACCGGGCGCTGGAGCCGGACGGATACCGGTCCGTGCTCGATGCATTTGCGGAACACTCGCCCTACACCCTGCTCACGGTGAGCATCAAAGCGAAGAACGAACTTGTGGATGCCGATGTTCATCAACTCGTGAAGAACGCGGCGGTGTATGCCCGGCAACGGGGCATGGGCATGACAATGAACATTGACGTGCGCATGGCCCGCGCGGCCTTCCAGAAACGATACCCGGACGAACAACAGGAGATGATCCGTTTGGTGGAAGTGCCGCTGAAGGATTCGGGGACGGTTTCGGCAAAGGCCTCGCCCCTGTTGCTCAAGGACCACATGACGGGCGGAACCATCCCGTATATCTCACTGGCCGGCCGGGCGGCGCGCGTCTATCGCTACACCCGGACGGCCGGGGGCATTGCCCCGGCGTCCGTATGCGACATCACCTCCCGATGCCCGGTGCTCAAGGCCGATGCCAAGGAAGTGGAAGTATCGGTGCCTTGCAACGCGGAAACCAGGGATACTCATGCGTGCGCTCTCATTGCCTTCACCCATTTGACGCCCGACGTGTTCGCGCCGCACCTGCTGTCGTTCTGGGATGAGCTGTTCCAGCAGTATGCCGACATTCCGCTGGCGGGAGCGATGGTGGACGAATGGGGTTTCCCGCCCTCGAAAGGTTCCGTCACCGGGAACGACTTGTGGTTCTCGAAGTCCTACGCGCACGCCTATGCCTGGCGTACCGGCGGGCGGGATTTGTTGCGCGATTGTTTGCTGATGTGTTTCGAGGAACGCGGCCGCCACGCCGACCGCGTCGCGGCAATCAATCGTTACATGGAACTCAACCGCCTGCGCAACGGTGAGATCGAGGATCATTTCTACAAAATGACCAAGAAGACGTTTGGCGCCAACAGCTATGTCACCGTCCACCCCACATGGTGGTCCAACTCATGCACGCATGAGTTTAAGAAG
>CAZAAF010000001.1:27218-30949 GCA_964482575.1 uncultured Verrucomicrobiota bacterium
GATTGCCCCGCGCGACATCGCCCAGACGGACGAGCTGGCGCCCTGGTGCAGCCGGACATCGCTGAGCAAAAAGATGGGCAGCTCCGTCTGGTACAACCAGTGGTATGACCCCAGGATGGAACCGTATCTGAACGAGGTCTGGTCGGATGCGCTGGCCGGAGGCCGGGTCAATTATCACCCCCGCTACCCGCGCACCAAAGACATGGGGAATCTGGATGTGGCCCATTTGTTCCTTCTGCAAGGCCCGCTCATGCGCGCGGAATGCCGTGTGCGGCTCTTGAACTTCATCGCCCAAACACCGTCGGACTGCCCCGTCGCCGTGATCTTTGGCCATGCGTGCGCCATGAACTGGGCGGGCCCCTCGCATGGCGAAGACGGCGTGAAACTGGCCGAGCAGTTGCGGGCACTCGGTTATCCCGCGGATCTCATTCCCACCAGCGAGACTGGCAGCCCGTCGCTCCGCGTGGAGAAAGACGGGACGCTGCATTACGGTCCCCAGCGGTACGAGGCGGTGGTGCTGTATCGCCCGGAGTTCGAGAACTCTCCGACCGCGCAGTTGTTCAACCAAATCTCCGCATCACAAAAGACCCTCCTGTATCGGGTCGGTGCGTGGACGACCGACTTCGAGGGACACCCGCTCGACGGCGATGCGGCGCTGCCGCGATCCATGGTCGCGTGCACCAACGACACAACCTGCCTCCAACAACTCGTATCGGCCCTGGAAACACGCGGGATCGAAAAGCAACAATCCCGCGGTTGCACCAAGCTCGGGAAGGAATTTGACGCACCAAGTCCCGCCTCGCGCCGGTGCGGGCAAACCCGGCTGATTGACGGCACGCGCCTCATCATCGCGGCCGAGAAAGACCCTACCGGGGATCCCATCCAGACGAAGTTCAAGATCGGTTCGCACGAAGTGGAGGCCGATGCACAGGGCGTGCTGGCGGTGCGACTGACTCCCGACGGACGACTGGACGCCATGGCCGCCGGCGGTCTCAGGAAACTCCATGCAGGCGATGTGGACATCACCCTTCCCGTCCGGGCGGATGTGGCATTGTGGCGTGGCACCGACGGCCGGTGGCACGGCGTGCTGCAGGATTTTCAAGGAGCCGTTCCTCCGCCGCTGGCAGCCCTGACCCAGGACTGGCTCAGGCTTGCGGTTCCCCCGGTTCTTGCCGAAAGCCAGCCTTCGAAATAAGATGGAACCCCGGCTGAGCCGCAACGAACAATCACCAATCACTGATTACTGACCGCCGATCACTTCACGCCCGTCAGCTTGAACACCCACGCATGTTCGCAAGGGACTTCCTTCGCAAGGAACGGCGGCACGATGATCTTCATCCCCTCCCTGGTCTTCTCCCAACGGAAGGTCTTGTTCGTGCCCAGCATCGTGACGCGCGCCTTGGATTCGGGGACGATGCCCTTGAGCAGGAGTTTGCCTTCGGGCAGTTTGGGGACGATGGCATAAACGGCGTCGCCCTTCGTCGTGAAGAACACCTCTTTCACCGCCATCCCCGGCTCGGGGTCGATGGTCTGCTTCAAAATGAAACTGCCGCCGACATAGGAGAGCTTCTTCAGCTTCTTGTACTCCTCGCCATCCATCTGCCGGCCGGCGGACCACTGCACCGGCGTCTTCCATTTGCGCGAGCCGTAGATGGCCTCGCCGTTGACCTTGAGCCACTGGCCGATCTGCAACAACCGCTCCTGCATGATCGGCGGAATCTTGCCGGTGCCGTCGGGACCAATGTCGAGCAGCAGGTTGCCGCCGTGGCTGACGATGTCGGCCAGCACCAGGACGAGCACCTGCGGCGTGTTGTAATCCTGCACGTCCTCATTGCGGTTGTAGCCAAAGGAGAACCCCATGCCGCGATTCTCCTCCCACGGCACATCGAAGCTCGGGCCGGACTGGAATTCGGTGGTGGGATAACCATGCTTGAGCCGGCAATGCTTGCCCCAGCGGTCATTGACCATGATCGTGTCCTTGACGACCGACTCGTTGTAGAGCCACGCGAGCAACTCGGGGCTCTTCCAGAACGTGTCCTCCACCATCCAGTCGCCGTCGGCCCACAGAATGCCGGCTGGTACCGCGTGACCAGTTCCTTGACCTGCGGCCAGAAATGCTCGTCCACGAACCGCCCGCGCTGCGACGAGTCCTTCCAGAGCGGGTTGTACCACTCGAACAGCGAGTAATAGAGGCCGAACTTCACCGGTGTTCTCTCCACCGCCGCCTTCAGTTCGCCGACGAGGTCGCGCCTCGGCCCGGCATCCATACTGTTCCACGGGCGGCCAAAGGCCTTGTTGGCGTGCTGGTTCGGCCAGAGGCAGAAACCGTCATGATGTTTGCTCGTCAGGACGATGTAGCGTGCACCGGCCTGCGCAAACAACTCCGCCCACGCCGCGGGATCGAAGTCCTGCGCCTTGAACAGATCGCCGAACTGGTAGTAACTGAAGTCCGCGCCATACACGCGCGCGTGATAATCCGCAACTGCCGTCGGCTTCGGGTGGCTGTTGCCGGAACAGGTCTTGTTTTGAAGCCAGTACTGGTACCATTCCTCGTACGTTCCCACCGGCGCCCACGCCGGCACGGAGTACGGCCCCCAATGGATGAAGATGCCGAACTTCGCATCCCTGAACCACTGCGGAATGGGCCGCGTGTCGAGCGATTCCCACGTCGGCTGGTATTTCTCAGCCGCGGCGGCGGCAAGGACGGAAACGCCTAGAACGACGCCCCAGGCGATGCGGGCAAACCGGAGGTTGATTTTCATAATGATGCTCCTTTGGACAAAACAGCCGACGATGCGCGGTCTGCGACCTCCGCGTTGAAGCGGCGGATTCCAAACGCAAAGACGCCGAGGACGCAACGGAACACAGGGTATTTCATCTACTGGTCACGGGTCCCTGGACACTGATAACTGACCGCGGCTCCTACTTGCCCGCGGCGATGGCCTTCTTCAGCAGGTTGTTCGTGATCTGCTGGACGCGCGGATCGGGACCCTGCGGACGGCTCCAGTGCGACCACGGCAGTGTGTGGCCTGGCGGCATGGAGAGATCCTGGCACCAGAAGATGGTCGCGGCGTTGAAGACGAAGTTATTTTTTGGCCCGGGGAAGATCGTGGAGGTCCAGTGCGCCGGAGTGATGCCCCCGGCCCACACCGTGCCCTCGGCCAGCACCTCAAGGCCGGGGATCTTCGCAGGCGAGCCGTGGTGTTCCCAGCCGACCAGGCCGGGGATGCAATCGCCCTTCTTCATCCCGGTGCCGGCGAATATCCAATGCTCCGGCTTCACGCAGAACCAGTCGCCGCCGCCGTTGGCCGGCATGATGGTCCGCGCCCCGATGATCAGGCTCTCGTCGGGACCGGCGCGCTTCCAGTCCTTCGTCATGGTCTTCTCGGCTTTCACATACTCGTCGTCGCTGAGGCCGGCGAAGTGACCGGTGCGGGTGATGATACGGTTGGCGCGGCCGTCGCTGGAAGGCGAGAACGTGCTGACAGCGAAGACCGAGTTGCCGCTGAACCAGAGGGCACTGACGCCCGAATCAATGGCGGCCTTGACCGCGCGATACTGGGGCACGTCCCAGTATTCGTCGTGGCCCACGTCCACGAAGACCTTGGCGCGCGTGATCTGCGACGCTTCGAGACAGTCGCAGTTGCAGCAATAGGTCACGTCGTAGCCGTGCTGTTCGAGGAAATAGGCCAGCGGCTGCTCGAAGGAGAGGAATTCACCCGAGCCGACCG
>CAZAAF010000002.1:0-18910 GCA_964482575.1 uncultured Verrucomicrobiota bacterium
CGATGGCGTCCAGCGCCACGCGCCAATCGTGTTCGGCCCACGGCCGCGTGTAACCGCCGATCGGGTACGCGACTGTCTCGGCCGCGCGGACAACCCTCAGGGCGGGGAGGGCGAGCGCGGCGGTGGCGATGAACTGACGGCGGGTGATGGAAGACAGGGCGGGGTGTTGCATGATGGGGGACTCCTCTGGATACTTGGGTCTATAGATGCACCAAATGGTTTTGGCTTTGACTCGTGGAGCACAGTTTATGCCGGGTGGCGTCGATGTGGCTACATCGAACCTGACGAATACTGGTATTTTTCCGATGCGGGGTTCCTGTGCCCGGACAGCGAGGCAAACCGCCATCGCGGTCAACGCGGCCCGGATGCTACAATAGTACACTTGTAATCGGATTAATCTGCGCTACCCTGACGCCTCATAAGCGACGGCCATGTGGACCGGCCATTTTCAGCGAAAGGAAAACTCCAATCATGAATCGATCCCGTACCCTCCGACTTCTCTCCACCGCGTGGTGTCTCGTACTTCTGGCCGGCGGAGTGGTTGTTTCCTCCGATGCCGCGTCCCTGCCACCGGCGTCCGAGCGTCTCACGGTGATCATCAGCGTGGACGGTCTGGCGGCCTACTACCTCGACGATCCCAAGGCCGACATGCCGACGATCCGCCGGCTGGCCCGCGAGGGCGCGAGCGGCAACGGCATGAAATGCGCCATGCCGTCCGTGACGTGGCCGACGCATACCACGCTGGCCACCGGTTGTTGGGCCGGGCGCCACGGCGTCGTCGGCAACTCGTATTGGGATCGCGAGGCGGGCAAGAGCGTGCCGTTCATTCCCGATCCGCTGTTCGACAAGGACGAGATCGTGAAAGTGCCGACGCTGTACGACGTCGCCCACCGCGGGGGATTGAAGACCGCCGGCATTTGCTGGCCGGCCAGCCGCAACGCGAAGACGTGGAACTGGACCGTGCCGGACATCTTCCCGGATGAACTGTTCCAGAAATGCTCGACCCCATCGTGGCTCGCGGAGTTGCGCGAAGCCAACATCCCGTTCTGGATGCAGGAGACGTGGTGCAAGGCCCCGGCTGGCGGCGCCCAGCGCGATTGGACCTATGCGGCCATGGCTGCGCAGGTCATCCGCAAGCATAGGCCGAATCTCGTGATGTTGCATCTGATGGAGACCGACCACGTGCAGCACGGCAAGGGACCGCAGACGCCCGATGCGTATTGGGCGGTCCGGTACGAGGATGACCGCGTGCGCGACGTGCTGGAGGCCGCCAAGGAGGCGTTCCCCGGCCGCCTGACGTTCTTCGTTGTCTCCGATCACGGCTTCAACCCCTACACGCGCGAAATTCGCCCGAACGTGCAATTGAAGCAGGATGGCCTGCTCAAGATGGACGGCAACAAGGTGGTGGAGCGCCGGGCGGTGGCGTTGAGCCAGGGCGGCAGCACGTTCATCTATGTGCTCGACAAGGAACATCGTGCGGACCTCGTGGCGAAGCTCGCGCAGAAGTTCCGGTCCGTCGAGGGTGTGGAGGTGGCCATCGAGCCCAAGGATTACGCGCGCTATGGCATGATCACGCCCGACAAGGATCCGCACATGGCCGACCTGGTCCTGGGCGCCAAGGAAGGCTTCACGTTCTCCGACAGCAACGCGGGCAATGTCGTGGTCATGCCGCCGAGCGAGACGCTGAGAGGCACGCACGGCTACAATCCGGAACAGGCGAAGATGCGGTCCACGTTTGTCGCGTGGGGCGTTGGCATCCGGAAGGGTTCCAAGGTGAAGGATATGGATGCCGTGGACCTCGCGCCGACGGTGGCGCACCTGCTCGGCCTGACCATGCCGGAGACCGACGGCAAGGTGCGCGAAGAGATTCTGGCCAAGTAAGCAGCGGGTCGGAACGCGCGGCGTTTCCGCAGGAAATCTCAGGCCGGGCTTTGGCCCGGCGATCATTGGGAACAGACTCACTATGAAGACATGGTTGATTGCAGCCGCCGTTGTATTGTCGCAAATCGCATGGATGCCCGCGACCGCCGCGGAACCGGCGCGCGCCGACATCGTTGTTTATGGCGCGACCTCCGGCGGCGTGGCGGCGGCCATCGCGGCCTCGCGCGAGGGCAGGAGCGTGCTGTTGCTGGAGTCCGGACGGCATCTCGGCGGATTGACCACCGGCGGCCTCGGGGCGACCGACATCGGCAACAAGGCGGCCATCGGCGGCATCGCGCGCGAGTTCTACGAACGCATCCACCGGCATTACGCGAAGCGGGAGTCGTGGAACTGGATGCAGCCCGGGGAACTGGAGAAGGAGATGGCCGGGCAGGAGCGCGGCAAGGACCCGCTCGTGGACAAGACCGGCCGGCCGACGAAGTGGACCTTCGAGCCCCACGTGGCGATGGACATCTACCAGCAGATGCTGCGCGAGGCGAAGGTGAAGGTCGAATTTGGCCAGCGGCTCGCGACGGTGAAGAAGGAGGGCGCGCGCATCGTGGAGATCGCCATGGAGAATGGCCGGACTTTTGCCGGCAAAATGTTCATCGATGCCAGTTACGAGGGCGACCTGATGGCGAAGGCCGGGGTGTCCTATCACGTGGGTCGCGAGGCCAACGCCACTTATGGCGAGACGATCAACGGCGTCCGCGCCGTGACGCCGCAGCACCAGTTCAAGGTGAACGTGGATCCCTATGTGAAGGCCGGCGACCCGGCGAGTGGATTGCTGCCCTTCATCCAGCCCGGGGACGGCGGCAAGCCGGGCGAGGGCGACCGCTGCGTGCAGGCCTACAACTTCCGCCTCTGCATGACGAAGGTGGAGGGCAACAAACTCCCGTGGACCGCACCCCGGGGCTACGACGCGAAGCAATTCGAGTTGCTCGCGCGCTACATCGAGGTGCGGACCGCCGCCGGCAAAATGCCGAAGGTTAAGGAGTTGATGAGCCTTGTGATGATGCCGAACGGCAAGACCGACACCAACAACAATGGGCCGTTCTCCACCGACTTCATCGGTTTCAACTACGATTATCCCGATGGTGATTACGCCACGCGCGAGCGCATCTGGAAGGAGCACGAGAACTACATCCGCGGCTTCCTGTATTTCCTGGCGACCAGTCCGCGTGTGCCGCAGCCGTTGCGTGACGAGATGAACTCCTGGGGGCTGGCGAAGGATGAGTTTGCCGCCACAGGCGGCTGGCCGGCGCAGTTGTATGTCCGCGAGGCGCGCCGGATGATTTCCGATTATGTCATGACCGAGCACGATTGCCGTTGGACGCGGAAGGTGACGGATGGCGTCGGCCTCGGCGCTTATGGGATGGACAGCCATAACTGCCAGCGCCTCGCCAAAAACGGCCACGCCGAAAACGAAGGCGATGTCGAGGTGCACGTGCGCGGACCGTACCCGATCGCGTACCGTTCCATCGTGCCGAAGGCCGCGCAGTGCACCAACCTCTTCGTGCCGGTCTGCCTCTCGGCCACGCACATCGCCTACGGGTCCATTCGCATGGAGCCGGTCTTCATGATTCTGGGCCAGTCCAGCGCCGTGGCGGCGGCCATCGCCATGGACGACGGGATGACGGTTCAAAAGGTCTCGTACGAAAAGCTTGCCGCGAAACTCAAGACGCAGGGCCAGATCATCACCAATGAAGGGTTCACCGCGCGCCAGCCGCGATTGGAGATCGACCCCGGCAAGCTCGCTGGCATCGTTGTGGATGACACACAGGCGGTGATCACGGGCGAGTGGGGACACGGCGCCTCCGCGGGGCCGTTCTTCGGCGAGGGGTATCGTCACGACGACAACAGCGACAAGGGCGAAAAGCGGGTTCGCTACACGCCGACGCTGCCGAAGACCGGCCGCTACGAGGTGCGCATGGTCTTCGCACCGCTCGGCAACCGCGCCACGAATGTCCCCGTCGTCATCCATGCCGCGGACGGCGAGACGACGGTCAGGGTCAACCAGCGCCAGCCGCTCCCCGGCGGGCAGCCCTTGAAACTGGGCGTCTTCCGCTTCGAAGCGGGCGCGATGGGGTGGGTGGAGATTCGCAACGACGGCACGGATGGCCATGTCATCGCCGATGCGATTCAATTCTTGCCCCTGCCCTGATGATCTGGCAGAATGGGGCATCTTGAATCGGAGGATGCCGGGATGAAGTTTCATCATGATGTTCGGGCAGCCTTTGGCCTCGCGGCGATCTTCGTGTCGGCCTGGCTCTGTGTTGTCCCCGCCCACCACCTGCACGCACAATCCCTGTCGCCGGAGTATCAGGCGGCGATCAGTTTTTGCAGCCTGGGCGTGTCCAACCAGACGCTGGCCCTGTCGGACAGTCTGCTGTCGCTGTCGCAATTGAACACGAACAACGCCCCGGTGGGTGTGGGCAGCGGCTGGGTGGAGATGGGGGTGTTCATCAATGACTACTCGAAGGACAACTTCTATCCCATCGGCCAATTCGCGAATTTCACGGGCAATACGCTCTGGATGTTTTCGCCGCAGCAATTCCAGTCGTTCTTCCAGAACACCAACCGGTTTTCAACGATGCTGTCGGGAACGAATCTGATTCTGCGCGTCGACCAGCTCCTGGGGTTGTCGGACACATCGAACAACGACTGGATCGCCGATATCTGGGTGGACCCGGCCACCTTCCTGCGCCCAACCCGGAATCCCACGCTGACCAATGTCACCGAGTCCTGGACCTTTCCGAGTCCGTTGATCGATGTCCCCGGCAAGTCGGCGGACGACTACTATACTTGGTTCACCAACCGCATTGGCACGGTCTACAGCGGGTCGGGTGCGTTTCCCTGGACCTCGCTGGGGTACACCTACGACTGGGGAACCAACGGCCACCTGGCGGGTGAAACGTCGTACGAGGGACTCAGTGAGTTCCTGATGTTCAAGGGGGCGGGAACCTACCAGTATTACGTCAGCGGGGTGTACGCGCCGGACCAGTATGTGGTGCTGCCGGAGCCGGGGACGGTCGCGCTGGTCGCGGTGGGCGGTGTGTGGATATTGTGGGCGCGCCGCCGCTACAGTCCTCCCGCGGCACGCTGATTTCCACAACAAGGCCTCCGACGGAATCACGCTGGAATCTGCCCGTGGCGAGTGGTAAGAAGCACCCCCGTTTTTCACGAGTACCCCATTCGGGAGGGTACCTTGTGATGGCCGGGAATTCGTGCAAGGATGGTGATTGAATCAGCCATGAAGAAATTCAAAATGCCATGGATTTTGTCTGTGTTGCTCGCGGCCGGCGCGCCGATGGTGGGCGCGGCGGGGTCGGCGGGGTCGGCGGGGTCTCCTTTGGAACAGTTCCATCAGGTGATGGCGCAATTGAAGGAATTGAATCCGGGCTTTGACGGGAGGGAGACGCACCGCTTTGAGGGCGGTGTGCTCACGGAACTGTCCTTCTCCTCCGCCGCGGTGACGAATCTGTCGCCCGTGCGTGTGCTGACAGACCTGCGCCGGCTGTCCTGCCGGGGCACGCCGGACCAGCATCCCTTGAGGGATCTGGCGGCGTTGCGCGGTCTGATGCTGGCGGAGCTGGATATCCGGGACACGGACGTGACGGATTTGTCGCCGCTGGAAAAAATGCCGCTGAAGGAATTGCGCTGCGACCTGTGGGTCGTGGCGAACAAGGAATCCGCGCGGCTGTTGGTGGAAAAGCGGATGCTGGAACGGATCAATGGCAAGTCCGTGGCGGAGTTCATCCAGCTCGCCAACGTGGCCGTGTCCAAACGCGCCGCCGAGCAGGCCAGGGAGGCCGAGCGCGCGGCGGCGGCGTTTCTCGTGAACGTCGGGACGTTGCCGGCCGAGCGGCAGGTGGCGGCGGTAATGGCGAAGTTGAAGGAACTCAATCCTGGCTTCGACGGCCGGGAGACACACCGGGTCCAGCGCGATGCCGTGGTTGAACTGTCATTCTCGACCACCGGCGTCAAGAACATCGGGCCGGTGCGCGCGCTGAAAGGGCTGAGGCAGCTCACCCTCTCGCCGTCGTCGGCGACGGCGGGGACGTTGTCGGACCTGTCGCCGCTACAGGGCCTGCCGCTGACGGCGTTGTATTGTCACAACAACCCGATTCGCGATTTGTCGCCGCTGAAGGGGATGGCGCTGTCCGCGTTGACATGCGGGGCCACACAGGTGGAGGAGTTGACGCCGCTGGCGGGGATGAGGTTGACGTTGTTGAGCTGCAACGACACGGCGGTGAGCAGCCTGGCGCCGTTGGAGGGCATGCCGCTCGCGGTGCTTTGGTGCAACCGGACGAAAGTCACCGATCTCGCCCCGTTGAGGGGGATGCCGTTGAAGGAGTTGCGGTGCGATTTCGTCCCCGAGCGCGATGCCCCCATCCTGCGCGGAATCAAAACGCTGGCCAGAATCAACGACACCGTCGCGGGCGTGATCTGGGTGCGCATGGATGCGGCGGGCGGTGGCGCCCGGCGGTGATGGACCCGGTGTTCGCGCGTGACGGGATGTGTGGGGTGGCGGTTGCCTGTTGCCGGTGGGAAGGGGAACCGGCATAATAGACGCGCGCGCCAGGGCGCGTACCCTATGCACAAGATCATTCCATGCCTCCTGTTGATGATGGCGATCACGGCCCTGCGTGCCGCGGACGCTCCCGAGCCCGGCCCCGATGGGGTGCAGTCGGCCAGGACCTTCAAAATGCGGATTACCCGTGCCGTCATCACACAATACCTGTTGTTCCTGCCGAAGGAGTACAAGGCCAATAGCAAGACGACGTGGCCGTTGATTTATTTCCTGCACGGCGCGGGCGAGCGCGGCGCGAATGTCTGGAAAACGGGCGTTCACGGTCCGCCGAAGATCGTGCGGACCCAGCCGGACTTCCCGTTTATTGTCGTGTCGCCGCAGTGCGCGACGGGGCAGTGTTGGGACAGGGACGCGCTGTTGGCCCTGCTGGATGAAGTCATCCACAAGTACCGTGTGGACCCGAAGCGCATCTACCTTACCGGCCTGAGCATGGGCGGTTATGGCACCTGGGATCTCGGACTCAACTGCCCGGAACGATTTGCCGCCATCGCGCCGGTCTGCGGCGGCGGGAATCGCCTCGCGGTGTTGTTGCCGGATCCGAAAAAGAAGGACGCGTTCAAGTCCCTCGGGGTCTGGGCGTTTCATGGCGCCAAGGACTCGGTCGTGGAACTGGATGAATCGGAACGGATGGTGAAGGCCTTGCGCAAGGCGGGTTGCGCGGATGTGCAGATCACCGTCTACCCCGAGGCCAACCACGATTCCTGGACGGAAACCTACGCCAACCCGAAGCTTTACGAGTGGTTCCTCCAGCACCGGCGCCCGTAACGGCAAAAGGGGAACGCAGTTTCTGATTAAGCTCTGGAAAAACAGCCGGTTCGGTTGCATACTAGGGACGCTGTGAGAATACGAGCGTGGATGATTTGCATGATGGCCTCGGTGGCGTTTGCCCAGCCGCCGGCACCGCCACCGTCGCCGGCGTCGGCACCGTCGGATGCAGGCTTTGCAGGGTTTGCAGGCGAGTGGCGCGTCACCGGATTCATCCGGCAAGGCAAGATCGAGCAGGCCAATCTGGAGCGGCAGGGGGTCATGCCCCGGTTCGTGAAGGAAGGCGACCGCCTGCCGGGGGGCATCGTGGTGATGGAAGTGCGATACGACGGTCGCAGCGTCGTGCTGGCCAAGGGGAAGGAGACTGCGGTTCTCCAGCAGGAGTCCACCATGGCACTGCCGGTGACATCCCCCGCAAAACCGACAGCCCCGCCGGCGGTGGTCAAGAAACCGACCGTGGACAAAGCCACGGCGATGCAGAATGAAGCCGGCAAGTGGGTGGTGGCGTTCCCGAACGGGAAGTCGCTGGACATGCAAAGCTACGTGGACCGCCATGGCGGCGTTCAGGGGGCCATCCAGCATGTGCAGGAACTGATCGGACGCGAGCAGGACCCCGAGCGCCTCGCCTACCGGCAGCAACAATTGTACGCGTTGCAACAAATGGCGGCGAATCCTGCGACGACGACATCCTCGCCCAACACCTCATCCTCCACCGGCACGCCGTCATCCTCGCAGACGGGCGATGCCGAAATGATGCCGAAGAAGTATCCCAACAGCAACGTGGTGTTTTAACCGCCGAAGGTGACGGCGGAGTGTGCTGGACGAATTCACGGTTTGGACAAAAACCACGTTCGGGCTCCCGTGTCGGTCTTGAAGAACGTGAGCAACAGTTCCGCCACCTTTTGCCGCCCGGCCGGGCTGGGATGGGTGCCATCACTCGCAACCAGGTCGTCGCGTGTCCATGTGACGCCGTCACTCTTGCGGGGCGTGGCACCGTCCGCCCACAGATAAGGTCCCCAGAGCACCAGCGGGGACTTCATTTCGCCGCGTGCCGGATCGCAGTTGAGTTTCGGATCGCCCCGGATCTGGTCCTGAATCAGCCACCGGATCGCGAACGCGCTTTCGTAGGCATACGGTTCCGGGTTGAGTGGCGTGGTGGCATACCCGGCGTAGATGCGGTTGCTGAGGTAGGCGATGCGCAGGTTCGGGAACGCCGTCTTCAAGAGGTTCAAATCCGTGGTCATGTCCGCCTGCAACTGTTTTGCATATTCGGGGAACGTCCCCGTGGGCCGGGCATTGGCCTGTTTGATCCACACGAGTTGCACCTGCTGCGGTGTGACGTTGGCGTTTCTTAATCGTTCCAGCGCGGTTTTCCAGACGGGCTTGTCTGTGCCGGCGGCCCATCGTGCCGCCGTTTGCCCTCCCTGTGCGCCGTCCACGATCACCAGCCTCGGCGATTTCCCCGGATCGGCGTCGGCCAGTTGTTTGAACCGGGAGAACTCCATGGTGGTGTTTGACATGCCCACGGACAGCAGCGCGATCTTGCCGTCGTGGGCGGGCTTGCCGTCACCGTCGAGCGGACGGATTTTGGCGAGTTCGCGTTGCGCCGCGGCAGCGTGTGCAGGTGGTGGCTCGTTGTGGCCGCCGCCGTAGAGGCCGCCGTCCTCGCCTTTGTAGGTTCCGGCGCCGAGTTCGGTCAACGGGATCAACCCAACGGAGTCCTTGCCGCCGGGCGCCGGCCCGGCGGGCGTCGCATGACCGCCAGCGCTTCCGGGACCGCCTCCGCGATCATGAATTGCTTTGGCCTTGTCGTAATAAGCCTGGTCTTCCGGCGAGAGCGTCTCGCCGCTCTGCACGCGCCGGTGAAGTTCGCCGGCCCGCTGCCAGTCGATGTCATTTCCGCCGGCTTGCGCCTGCATCCGGCGGTGGGCCTCCATCGCCTTTTGCAGATACGCCTGGTCATCGGCGGAGAGGATTTCCCCGTTTTGTTTCCGCTGGAGAATCCCGCGGGCGCGGTTGAAATCAATGCCGCCTGCCGGGTCGGCGGCGAGGGCAGCGCTGCACACGCACGCCAGCACAAAGAAAAGTCGGCGGAACGGTTTCATGGTTGTCCAATCGGTCGTGTTGCTCAATGGAAAAAGCCGGTATCTATTATACCGGTGCGAGATACGCGAGGTTACACGGATGACAGTTCCCAAACACCGTCAGCCGGCTTGGGTTTCACCGGATGCGGGAACGAACGTCGAAGCCAGCCGGCAACACACCCGGTCAGGGTGCCGTGATGACGGCGTGCCAGAGGAATTTCACGTCCCGCGTGTCCCCACGGGCGGGCAGTTGGAATCCAAGGACCGCCCCGTTGGCTTGCACGACGGTGACTGGAACTCCGTCGAGCGACAGGGTCAGCTTGCCGCTCATGCGTTCCGGGAGTTCGACGGTGATGCGGCTTTCGGGCGACGCGTAGCCCCACACCTCGGCGCGGTGCGCATTGCCCTCGGTCACGAACGAGGCGCCGTCCTCCTGCAGGCTGCCCGCCACGACGCCGGGCGCGGTGGCGCGGAAACCAAACGCCGGCAGGGCCTCCGCCACCTGGAGGGAGGAAGCCTTTTTGGACGTCGGCCCCAGGTTGGCGACGAGCGCCACGGGTCCGTACGTGGCGCGGATGATGCCGTCGTCCTCGCGCACCGGTTGCGGCCCGCGGTCATGGGTGAAGCGCTTCATCGGCTCGCCGACGTAGCGGGACACGACGGACTTTTGCAGTCGGTCGAGCCAGCGCAACCACTCGCGCGGCGCGTCCTTCTCCAGCGCGGGCGCCGCGATGCGCCCGCTCAGGCTGTAGCCGAGTGCGAGTGTCCACGCGAGGGTCTCGCGGTTGGTGACGAACTGCCCGAGGTCGTGGTGCACCAGCGAACACTTGTCGTGGGCGATGATCTGCGCCAGCGGGAAGATGTCCCACGTGGCAGGCGAATAGATGTGTTTCATCAACTGCCGCCAGCTCGGCCCGCCCTCGGTCGGGACGATGCCCCAGGTCATGCCGCAAAGCTGGGCCTCGTAGTTCACCACGCGGTCGCAGCCCGACTCGGTTGAGAGCGGCTTCCGCTGGCAGTCCTCGGCGACCATGGAGATCAGGCCCTCGGCGTAGGCGTACGGCGTGGGCGACGCGGGGTTCATGTCGTAGTGCCATGTCCGCGCGCCGCACTGGTCCTGGAACAGCACATCCACCGGGTAATCGGCGCTGAACTGCCGCACGGTCTCGCGGTTGGCGGCCTGCACCGCCGGGTGCCAGTGGCAGACCGTCCAGCCGTCGTTGGCGGAATAGCGTTCGTAGTTCGGCTTGCCATCCAGATTGCGCAGCAACGGAGCTTCGCCCTCGCGCTCAAAGGTCGGCCCCTTGGGATGGTCGCACCACCACGTGGGATTGGTGTAGGGCATCACGAGATGACCGAGCGCATGGCAACGGTCGAAAAACTCGCGGAACTGCTGCGGCGTGCCGAAGGCCGCGCGCGGCGGCAGGTGATCTGGGTACTGTTTGTCGAAACCGCCCTGGAGGTATTCGGCGAAATGGACCAGCGCCGGCGACGGCAGCTTGTCGAGATGCGCCAGTTTCTCGGCGCAGGTTCCCCCATAGTAGATGAGCAGCGATTGTTTGAACTTCGCCAGCACCTCGGGCGACATCTTCTCGCTGAGCCGGGGCTTGATCTCGTTCGCTTCGCAGTAGTCGTGGAGCGAGGGCTCGACCGGTTTGCCCACGGCCAGCCGCACGATGGGCGTACGCCAGGTCTGGCTCGCGGTCACAAATGTGCCGAACGCGCGCTCGCACCAGCCGCCGGTCTCGTCGCCGCCGCAGCCGAGCTTGCCGGGCACGAAGATCGTGCCGGGGGCTTTTACGCCGGCCCACGGCGGTCGTCGCTGCGGCTGCACGCCGTAGAGCGAGGCGGTGCCGCCGCGCGTGTCGAGGTGCATGAAGTCGGCGAAGGCGGGCGGGTACGGCGAACTGAAATTCATCCAGCGCACCGGCCGCAGCGCGGCGTGGAACGAATAGCCGCCCGTCTCGAACCAGTTGCCACCGGCCCGGACGAACTTCCCGATGGCCGTCACCGCCGCGGGCAGGCCGTCGTCGCTGGCGGCGGGCAGCAGCTCGCCGTAGGGATTGACGATGGCGAGGAACTCGTGCGACTCGAGCGCAGCGAGCATCTCGCGCGGCGAATGCAATTCCACCAGCGCGAGCCGGCCGTCGGTCACGGCTTTCAATCCGCGCAGGGCGGTGAGCATTTCCTGGACGGTCATCGACGTGCCGCTTCCGCGCGGCGGGCCGGCGATGAGGGAAACCAACCCCACCTTGGCGCGTCCCTCGGCGGGTTTTGAAGCCAGCTTCTCGACGGTCGTCCGGATCATCGAGACGACGAGGCGCTCTTCCTTGTCATTCACGAAACCGCCGATGCGCCAGATCCAGCCCGTGCCGCCGAGATGGCTGGCGGAGAAGTAAGCGCCATGATCCGAGTCGGCGAGCACGAGATCGGCCTGGCCTTTGCCCGGGGCGCGGTTGACGTTGGCCTGTGCGCTTCCGATGCGGCGAACGAGTCCGGCCCCCAGCCACTTCTGGCCGTCGGGCGTGACGCGCAGGGCGACCGCCTCATCATGCACGGGCCGCATCTGGAGCGAACCGCCATACAGGTTGGCGTAGCCGCGCCCGCCGGTGGTGAGATGCCGCCAGCCCGCCGGCTCGTCCTCGGACTGCATTTTGAAGAACGCCGGCCGGAAGGCGTAGCCCACGCCATTGTTGCCATTGGCCGGGGAGACGAAGCGATGGAGTGAGTCGGGATTGAACCGCAGCCGCGCCGGCACGGCGAAATCAAGCAGGGTATCTTTCGCCGGCAGGACTTCCGCCGTGAAATCCACGGCGCCGTCATGGGCGGTGGCGGTCACATGGACGGTGAGGTCGGCGTGACGGTAATGGAGATGCAGCGCCGGGGCCTTGGCGTCGCGTTCGTACGTGAAGGTGGCGTTGGTGGCACAAAGCTGGCTGCCGTCGCGGAAACGGGCCTGCCATAGGCCGTATTCGCCGCTCGCGCAGATGGAACCCGGCTTGCCCGTCTCCTGCACGGCGAGGATCGAGCCGTCACGGGCGCTGAAACGGATCTCGCAGGCGCCGTTCTTCAACGTGAGGACGTCGCCGTCCTGCGCGGTGGAGATGGCGGGGGCAAGGAGGACACAAGCCAGCAGGATGATGGCGCTCCCAACGAAAGACCGGGTTTGGAAATGCATGCCCAGCTCTTATCAGATGCGCCGCCCCGTCTGCAACGCCGCCGTGCGCATCGGTGACGCCAGAAACGGCTGGCATCCGAGGGTGCGGTGGGCGTAGAAACAGGGGAACGAACCATCGCCGCCGCCTGTGGATATCGGCGCGAGGTTGAAAGGAGCCTTGCTTATGAGTGCAGAACCGTTGCCGTCTTCCCAACCCGCCTTCGTGGACCAGCGAGCCGGTCTGATAGCCTTTGGCATTCTGGAAATCATCATCGGGTGCTTTTGTGCGTTGATGATTCCGTTGATGCTCTTGGGGATGGCGGTGCAACAGGGCACGGGGAGCCAGGCCGCGATGGATCGCAGCATGATCCTTTTTGGGGTGATGCTCTACGGTGCCATCGCCGTGGTTTTTATTTGGCTTGGCATTGGGTCCATTCTCTGCCGCCGTTGGGCGCGTGCGCTGCTGTTGATTCTCTCCTGGAGCTGGTTGCTGATGGGGGTCGTGACGATGGGGTTCAGCACGGTTGTGTTTTCCCAGGTGCTGGAAAACACCCCGGCAGGGTCGGGGAAGGCGGTGATCGCCGTTACGCTGGCCATGTTCACGTGCATGTTCCTGGTCATCCCCGGCGTGATGACGTTCTTCTACCAGCGTAGGAACGTGAAAGCCACGTGCGAAGCACGCGATCCTGTGAAGCGATGGGCGGATGCGTGCCCGCTGCCGGTGCTGGCGGCATCGCTCTGGTTCGGTTTTGGCGCGCTGTGCATGCTCCCGATGCCGCTGGCCTACAAGAGTGTCATGCCGTGCTTCGGCCTCTTGCTCACCGGATTCCCGGCCATGTTGTTTCTGATGGTCTGGGCGCTTGGTTCCGTTTGGATGGCGTGGGCGTTTTATCGCTTGAAGCTGGCGGCATGGTGGGTGGCGATCACGGCATTCGCGTTGTTCAGTGTTTCCAGTGTCATCACCTTCGCGCAGATCGACCCGATGGAGGTATATCGGCAGATGGGTTATCCCCAGCAACAAATTGACCAGATGCAAAAGATCGGTTTCATCAGCGGCCGGAACTTTGTGGTGTGGACGGTATGCTGCATGGCGCCCTGGCTTGGCTACCTCTTCTGGATCAAAAAGTTTTTCCGCCGTTCGGCTTGAACCGGCCGCCCCGTTTGAAGCAAACTCCCTGGCACTCGGCTTATGAACAAACGCGAACTTCTCCTGAAAGCGCTGCGCAATGAAACCACCCCCCGGCCTGCCTGGGTGCCGTTTGTCGGCGTCCACGGCGGCAAACTCATCGGCCGGTCGGCGCGCGAGTACCTGCAATCGAGCGACCTGATGGTGCAGGGTCTCAAGAAGGCGTGCGAACTCTACAAGCCCGACGGCCTGCCGATTGCGTTCGACCTGCAACTGGAGGCCGAGGTGCTTGGTTGCGAACTGCGCTGGGGCGACCAGACGCCGCCGTCGGTTTGCACGCATCCGCTGGAGCAGGGGAAGTCGCTCGCCGCGCTGCCGGTGTTCGACGCCGCCAACGGGCGTTTCCCGCTCGTCATGGAGGCGGCGCGCACGATGAAGAAGGACCTCGGCAATGACATCGCGCTCTACGGCCTCCTCTGCGGCCCGTTCACGCTCGCGTTGCACCTGATGGGCAACGACATCTTCCTCCAGATGTTCGACCACCCCGATTATGTCAAGGCCGTCATCGGCTTCTGCGCGTCGGTGGGCCAGAAGGTGGCGCAGGCGTACCTCGACAACGGCGCGGATGTCATCGCCGTGGTGGACCCGATGACCAGCCAGATCTCGGCGGAACATTTCACGGACTTCGTCACGCCGGCGGTGAACCAGATCTTCAGCTTCGTCCGGGGTCGCGGCGCGCTCTCGTCGTTGTTTGTCTGCGGCGACGCCACGCGCAACATCGAGGCCATGTGCCGCACCGTGTGCGACAACCTCTCCATCGACGAGAACATCCCGCTGGAGCGCATCCGCGATTTCACCCGCGGCCATAACAAGTCCTTTGGCGGCAACCTCCGCCTCACCACCGTCCTGCTCCTCGGCGACGAGGACGATGCGCGGCTCGACGCCATCCGCTGCGTGGACGTCGGCGGCGGCTGCGGTTTCGTGCTCGCGCCCGGCTGCGACCTGCCGTACGACACGCCGGAGAAGAACATCGCCGCCGCGGCGGAGATGGTCCTCGACGGCTACCGGCGCGAGATCGCCAAGCGCACCATCATCGCCAAGACCGCCGAGGCCGCGGTCGTGGCCACCGCGCCGGACTACCGGAAGGATCCGCACGTCACCATCGATGTCATCACGCTCGATTCCTCCTCCTGCGCGCCGTGCCAGTACATGATGGATGCCGTCCACCGCGCCGCGAAGCGGCTCTCCAAGCCCGTCACCATCAAGGAACACCGCATCACCACGCGCGATGGCATCAGCATGATGACCCGGCTGGGCGTGAAGAACATCCCCACCATCTGCATTGATGGCGAGGTGTCGTTCATCTCGATCATCCCCGACCAGAACACGCTGGCCAACGCCATCGAGGCGAAGATCGCGGCCAAGAAGGGCGCGTAGGGTGTGGGGAGTGGGACGCGGAGCATGAAGCGTTGAGCGTGATCCGGAATCCGTAACTCGTGATTAGGGATGGATGCTTTCACCACTCTTGATTCTTAACTTTTAACTCTTCACTCTTCACTCGTTCCCATGATCCCCCTCGCGCTCGTCACCGGATTCCTTGGCAGCGGGAAGACGACCTTCCTCGGACAGCTCGCGCGACGCCACCGCGGGCGGAAGATCGTCTTTCTCGTCAATGAGTTCTCAGCGAAGGATGTGGACGGTGCGGTGCTGGCGCGTGAAACACCGGACGTGATCTCGGTCGCGGGCGGCAGCATCTTCTGCCAGTGCCTCGTCACGGAGTTTATCACGCGGTTGCGGGAACTGCCCGCGCGCTTCGGCACGCCCGCCGTGCCGGTCGAGGCCGTCGTGGTCGAAGCCAGTGGCATTGCCACCCCCGCCGTCGCCGGCCGGATGCTGCGCGAGTCGCGTCTGGACCGCGAGTATGACCTGACCGCCGTCGTGGCCATCGTGGACCCCGGCAGTTTCGGCAAACTCCTCCACACGCTGCCGAACATCCGTGCCCAGATCGAAGGCGCGAGCCACATCCTCATCAACAAGACCGACGCCTATCCCGCGGCGCTCATCGAGCAAACCGAGGCGGCGGTCCGTGAGATCAATGGTGTCGTCACGCCCGTGCGCACCCGCTTTGGCGCGGTGGACGTGGACCTGTTCGGTGCGCGGCTGGCCGAGGCGGCTGGCGGCGAACTTGCACTATGCACCGACCCCCACTTTGCCACCTTCAACATCCCGGTGGACCGGGACCTCGACCTCGACCGGTTTCGCGCAGGGCTGGAGGGTGTGAAGGACGAAATCTACCGGATCAAGGGGTTCGTCACCGCGGCCGGGCAGCGTTACCATGTGGACTTCTCCGCCTCCGGCCTGCGTGTGGAGGAGACTACGGAACAATGTCCTTCCGAACTGGTCTTTATCCTGCGCGCGCCGCTCTCGGCTGCCGCCCGGCGTTTCCTCCATGACGTTCGCTCGGCGCGTCCAACCCCGGCACAATCGGCCTGAACCGTCGGGGAATGGAAAGCAATTTCAGAGGGTGGCGCAAAATCCGTCTCAGCGCACCTTCCCGTCCGGGGTGACGGAAACCGTGGTTTTTTTGTCACTGACGAACAGGTCCGCCTCGAAGCCGGAGCCGTCGGCCAGTTTCTGGACGCGCAGGATGCGGCCGGAGCCCGCCTTGTCCCGAAGCGTTTTCTGCACGACCTCGGGAACGTCGGCGAAGGGGACGACCGTGGCGAGCAACGCACCGTCGAGACCGACGACGAACTCCTTTTTGACGGCGTTGTCGAGGGTGATGACGCTGAACGTCACATCACCGTCCTCCTCGCAGCGGCCGATGTAGGAGATTTTGGCGAGGCCGGCGGTGGCGGTGATGGTTTTTTGGACGGGCGTGGGCACCTCGGGGAGCGCCACTTGGGCTGCCTGCAGGGAACCGTCGATGCCAAAGCTGACAACGCGGCGTTTGCCGTTGTTAAGCAGGAGCACGTCGAAGACCTGACCCGCATCCACTTCGCTGCGGCTGATGTGAAGCACCCGCGCCTTGGTCTTGGTGGTCTGGTCTTCGAGGGTCTTCTGCACCGCTTCCGGCAGCTCGTTTGCGTACATTTGCGTGGCCTGAAAGACACCGTCGAGGCCGATGCTGTAAAGTCGTTTGCGTTCGCCGTTGAGGACCTCGACCTCGTACACGGGGTCGCCATCCTCGTCGCACCAATAAATGCCCAGCATCTTGCCGTTGTTCTGCAGGGCGGTGACGGCCCGCTGGACGGGGAGCGCCAGCTCGCCGATGAACACCTGCCGGCTGCGGAGCGTGCCGTCGAGCGCGACAGTGAACGATCGCTCGAGGCCGTTGCGCGTGATGTCCACCTCGAACACATCCTCACCGTCCTCGGTGATGCGCCGGCAACCGTCAATCGTGGCCAGCCCGGCCTCGGCGAGGATGGTATGGCGCGCTTCCGGGGACATGGCCGGCAGATGCGGTTCCTTCGGCGGTGCCGCCACGGGTGGATGGCCCGGCTTCTGCGCCACCAGGATCGGCGTGCAAATGACCCCTGCCAGCAAGACGATCGCCAGCGAAATTCGAATCGTGATCATAGTCGCTCCTGCAGCTGAACCCCATTATGGAGCGATGGCGTCGTGAAGGACACTCAATTTCGGCGGACCGTTGGGTTGTGCTGCCTTGGGCGGTTGTGGTGGCACGGTTCCGTGGTCCAGACAATGGCCGCCGCGGCGCGTCCGTCGCCAAAGGACACGACGGCTTGATAGTGCTGCCAGCCATCAACGATTCCGGGCGTCACTGTGCGGGTGTTTTCGACCAGGCCGCGGCCGGCCGATTTTTCATAGGCTTCCTTCAGTGTCCAGTACCGGAAGAACAGGTCCGGGCGTTCGGAGGACGGCGCAGCTCGCAGTGAGGCCGTTGCATCCGGGGAGAAAAATGATTCGGCCACGGACATCCAGTCCGGCATGTCGCGAACGGTTTCCACGTCCACGCCCACCGTTCCGCCAAAACAGACGCCCAGGAGATACGCGTTCTCCGAGTGCGAGACATTAAAATCCAGGGACGCGCCCGGGGCCGTGGCCTGCTCGATGAACGGTTTACCGTGGGCGCCGCGGCCAAACGCAATATCCCGCGCGGGTTGTCGCAGAACCCCCGCCAGTAGGTGCCGGGTGATGGCGTGGCTGCGCAGAAAACGCCGCCGGTCCTCCGGACGGCGCAGCCGCTGCACGCGCGACCGTTCGTCCGGCGAAAGCCAGTCGCCGCGGTCCATCCGGTCATGGTCCGCCGCGTTGAGATCGTACGCCCAGACATGGACGCCCCGCGGCTCGCCGATCGGCTCGTCGAGCGAGGCGTGAAATACGGGTGTCGTCATGTCCGGCACGAGGTTCATGGGCGGGGCGTCAACGGTCTCGCGGGACTGCCGTGCCAGCTCGTGCCGGCGGGCAGGGTCTCGCCTTTCATCAGCAGCGACAATTCGCCGAGCGCGCTGTCATCCTCCATCGTGGCGTCGTAGAGCACGATCGAGCCGCCGCCGACCGTGCACCGCGCGCCGATCACGATGTTGGACACCTTCATCACGCGGTCCTCGAAGAGATGTGTCTGGGGACCGCAATCGCTGTTCAGCGCGGCGTCGTCGCCGATGGATACGACGTCGAACTCGGTCACGTCGGTGGTTTCCATATAGACGCGCCGGCCGATTTTGCAGCCGAGCAGCCGGAGATAGGCGGGCAGGAACGGCGTGCCGCTCAGCAGCCCGGCGAAGAACGGGACGGCGAGGTTCTCATACGTCGAGGTGACCAGTTCGCTGCGCCAGACGAACCGGTTCCAGAGGGGTTTCTCCACCAGTTTGTAGCGGCCGATCAGGAGCCACTTCAGCACCACGACAAATCCCGCCGCCAGCGCGCCGTAGCCCAGGTAGAGCAACGGGAAAACCGCGGCGACCTGCTCCAGGGTCCAGTCGAATTGCTCCTCATCGTTCAGGTCCACGACCACGGACATCATCATCGAGGTCAGCGCGATCACGCAGGTCAGCGGCAGGATCACGCGCACGAACTCGATCAACGCCCGTTGCACGCGCAGGTGGCGGTGGGGGCGGAACGTGCTCCCCTCGTCGAACTGCGTGGCCATCTGGCGTTGTGGCAGGAAAACCGACGGCGTGCCGAACCAGGAGGAGTCCGTTTTCATTGCATCCTCGCGCCGGCGGGGCGGCACCGAGAGTACGCCGATGAGCACGCCGTCGCCCACCTCCGCGCCCGCGGGCAGCACGGCGCTGTTGCCAATG
>CAZAAF010000002.1:18920-29003 GCA_964482575.1 uncultured Verrucomicrobiota bacterium
CCTTCGGCCTACCACGGTTTCCTCGATCTCAAGCTTCCCTTGGTGGACGCGCGGCACGCCGAGACCGACGCCGTCGGCGATGAAGCTCTCCTCGCCGATGCGCAGCGCGTCGAAACCGATGGACGACGCGGTGGAGACTTCCGCGCGCCGGCCGAGTTTCACCCCGAGGAGCCGGTACCACGGGTTCAGGTAGATCGTGGCGTAGAGCGGCGAGAGAAGGTCGAGGCTCAGCTCCATCAATTTGTCCACGAGCCAGTGCCGCACATAGGTGAGGCTGAATACCTCGTGGCGGCCGGGCTTTACGCGGCCGACCAGCAGCCACTTCATCACCGCGATCTGGAAACACATCGAGAGCACGAACACCACCGCCAGCACGGGCGCCAGCAGCAGGAAATGGTAGGCATCGGTCGATTGGTCGAGTTCCGCCATCAGGACCATGCCGGGGAAGATCGGGAGGATGGCGAAGAGCGGAAAGACAAAGAGCAGCGCGCCGAACAGCAATCCGTAGGCGGCGCGTTTGGCGCGCGGCGGCCGGGTCGCAGCCGGGGAGGTGGCGTTGCCCACCCGCCGCGCCGGTGAACCGCCCCAGACTTCGCCCGCCGGGACGTGGGTGCCGGGCGGGACCATGGTGAGGTCCTCGATTTCCGCGCCGTCGCCCACCACGCAGCCGGACGTGACGGAGCTGTTGGCGCCGACATAGCAGCCGCGGCCGACGCGCACGCGGCTGATTTTCAACCGCCCGTTTTCCACTTTCGAGCAGGAGAGCGTGGCGCCGGGACTGAAACTGCAATCGTCGCCGATGTCCGTGCAATCGGGTTCGTCCACCGTGTCGTCACTCAGATGAACGTTGCGCCCGATGCGCGCGCCGAGCAGCCGCTGGTAAAACGCCATGAGCGGCGTGCCGCCGAGGAAGTGCGTCGGCACCGTGTCGAGCACGCGGTTCACGAACCACCACCGGAAATAGTACGACCCCCAGAGCGGATACTCGCCGGGCCGCAACCGGCCCAGCACCACCCATTTCGTGACGATGCCGATTGCGAGCATGATGGGAATCGCCAGGATGTAGAACACCATCGAGACGCCGATGGCCACGGTCTTGTTCTCCTCCCAGTTCGAGAGGACGGCATACGTCAGGTAGGGGATGAGCCACTGGAGCGAGAAGACGGCAAAGATGAAGATGAGGCTGACCGCCTGTGCCGCGGCGCACAACCCGTAGCGCCACCACGGCACCGGCAGGAACGTCTCTTTGGATGCGGGCGCGGCACCCGTGGACGCTGCGGTTTCCGCGGGGCGCGTCGCCTTCAGGTTGGCGGCGAGCCGGCGGAGGGTCGGGTGGTTGTACACATCCACCATGGAGATGTGGCCAAGGCCCGGCAACTTGCGGACGCGCGAGACCATTTGCGCCGCGCGCAGCGAATGACCGCCGAGATCGAGAAAAAAATCATCCTCCACCGAAACCGGAGCCGGCGCGAAAATGGCGGCCCACGCGGCGTGCAGCGCGGTTTCCTCGGGTGTTGCGGGCGGCACGATGGGGCGTTCCTCGGTCAGCGGGGCGCGTGTCGGCTTCGGGAGATTTTTCCGGTCCACTTTGCCGCTCGGCAGCGTGGGCAGCGACGCCACGATCTCGAAGATGGACGGCACCATGTAGGCCGGCAGCCGCTCCTTCAACCGCGCGCGCAAGGCCGGTTCGTCCACCGCGCCGTTCTTCGGCACGAGATACGCGACCAGTGTATCCACGCCGGTGCCGTCCTTGTGCAGCGACACGACGGCGTTGCGCACGTTGCCGAACGCCAGGATCACCGATTCAATCTCCGACAGCTCGACGCGGAAGCCGCGGATCTTTACCTGCGTGTCCATGCGGCCGAGGTATTCGATCTCACCGGCGGCGTTGAGGCGCGCCAGGTCGCCCGTGCGGTACAGCATCGGGTCGCGCCCGCCGGATTCGAAAAAAGGATTCGGAATGAACTTTTCCGCCGTCAAGTCGGTGCGGCCCTCGTAGCCGAGCGCGAGACCCGGACCGCCCCCGCACTCCTCGCCCGGCTGCCGGGGCGCGACGGGCGTGAGGTTTTCGACGACGATGTGGCAGGTGTAGTTGGGCAGGGGACGTCCGATGGTGACCGGCTGGTCCGGCGTCACCTCGGCGACGGTAGCGGTGATGGTGGCCTCGGTCGGCCCGTAGGTGTTGAGGATGCGCAGGCCCGGCCGCGCAAAACGCCGAACCAGTTCTGGCGGACACGCTTCGCCGCCGAGGTTCAGCAGGCGCAAGGTCGGCACCGGCGTTTCCTGCATGGCCAGCAGCGTCGGCACGCACGTCCACGCGGTCAGTCCTTCGCGGGACAGGATGGCGGCGAGATCGCCGCCGGCGCGGAGGAGTTCCGCCGTGCCCACCAGCAGGGTCGCCCCTGCGGCCCACGCCGGCCAGATTTCCTCCAGCGACATGTCGAACGAGAGCGAGAAGCCCTGGAACACCACGTCGTCGTCGCACAGGCCGAGCACCGATCCCTCGGAGCGCACGAGGTGGCAGATCGAGCGGTGCGAAATCATCACGCCCTTCGGTCGGCCGGTGGAACCGGACGTGTAAATGATGTAGGCGCAATCGTCCGGCGTCAGGCCGGTCTCTTCGCGCGTCAATGGCTCGGGCGCGCACGCGGCCATCTCGGCCTCGTCGTCCTCGAAGACCACCTCGTGGCACGGCAGCGAGCCCGGCGGCGGCGCGAGTTGCCGGGTGGTGATGATGGCGCGCGCGCCGCTGTCGCGCACCACATAGGCCACACGGTCCAGCGGGTATTCGGGATCGAGCGGTACATAGGCCGCGCCGGCCTGGAGCACGCCGAGCACGGCCCCATACATGTCCATGCCGCGCGGCATCCAGATGGCGACGCGCTCGCCGCGGCCGACGCCGAGCCGGCGCAGGTAACGGGCCGTCTGGGTCGAGCGGCGGAGCAGTTCGGCGTAGCTCAACGCGACGCCGCGGCAACGGAGCGCCGGATGCTCCGGGCGGCGCCGGGCCGATGCAATGAAAAGTTCGTGCAGCAGTTCGTCCCGGAGATATTCCGGGCGGAATTCACCCGCCAGACAGGATCGCATGGATGCACTCATCAGGGTTCTTGCTCAGTCGCCTCAGGCTTCTCTTGTAGAGAGCAAGAACCCCGTTGGCCAGAAAAAGTTGCCTTTGCGACGGGGCCCGCCGCGTGTTTGCCTACTGGGGAGGCTGCGACGACTTGGGGCTGAAGAAATTGAACAGGCCCTTGCCCACCTGCTGCACGGAATCCGCCGCGCCGGAACCCACCTTGCCGAGCGAGTCCGCGAGTCCCTTGACGGCTTCGCCGGCGGAATTGGTGATGTTGCCGAGCGAACCGGCCAGTTGGGTCGCGTCGATGCCGATGAACGGCAGCTTGGCCTTCTTGAGGACGGTCAGCAGCACGAGCCGGTTGATGTCGGTGGCGTCGGTGAAGTTCTTATACGTGTCATCCAGGTTGAGGGCCATGCTCTTCTCCGCCGGATTGCCCGCCTTGTAATCCTTGAATTCCACCGTGCCGATCTTCAGGCGGAACGTGTCGATCTTGTAATGCACCTTGGGCTTGGCGGCGCCGTCCTTGCTCGCAACCGCGCCCTTGAGCTTCATGACGTTCGATTCGCCCTCCTTGGTGCGGACAATGACAATGCGCTTGAGGTCCACCACCAGGTTCTTGAGGTGGGGCGTGTCGCCGAGCAGCGAGCCTGTGTCATAATCCACCGTCAACTCCGGCATCTCGACAAAGACCGGCTCCTTGAATTCCGGCGGATTGAGCAACTGGATGTCGCGCACGGCGATCCGGCTCTCGCCAAACGCCAGGTCCAGCGAACCGATCTTCAGGGGGAATCCGGTCATCTCCTTCGCGCCGGCTTCCACCGCGGAACGGGCGATGACATTGCGGCCGAGATACAACCCCGCAACGAGAACCACCACAACGACGAACACCATGCCAAGTATCTTTTTCATGTTTGCTAACCTCCGCAACTAAGGTATCACTTTTCCCGTCAACGTAAAGTGCCGTTGTTTTGAAACCGCAAGACTGCACTACTTGTGCCAACCGTCATGCCACGATCAAGATCCACCAACATGGCGACCCTTCTGGTTATTTGTTGTCATCTAATGTTTAAGCTGCGCGATTTCGACATGAACCCACTCGGGCAATCCCTTTTCTGTGGAAAGTGAGCGCAAATCGAATCCGTCAGCTTCCCGCAGCCAGGTGCGAAGCAGATCGTGAGCCTGTGAGTCACCTGTGGCCAATGTTCGGATGGCCGCCATTCTGGTTTCATATTCGCGCACTCGAACAAGTACGGCCAATATTGAAAGCGGCGTTTTTGGATTCGAAGCCACTGCGGTTTGGATTCGATGGTTTCGACCGCTGTTTCGAGCAAGCTCTTGCAGCAAATTCAGTGGCGTGTTGGGAGATCTTCCCAGACTTTCAAATGCACGGGTGGCAACCTCACCATCTGTATCGCGTGTGAGCTGCAGAAGTAGATCGGTGGGCGCATGCGGATTCCTTGCGACGCTTCGGCGAACTGAGACATCCGTGTCTTTCGCAAGGTGCATCAGACTGAACTCTCTAACATTCCTGCCAGCCGCTGGGTCAAGGCGGTTGGCAAGATTGGCCTTGGCGTTTCTTACGGTTTCGAGTGTGGTGCTGATTGCCCAAGAGTTGCGATTTCTTTCCGGCGCCCGTTGCTGTTGGGCAAGCCAATGTTCGCCGGCAGTAATGAGTTTCACCAGGATTTCTGGCGGGGCTGCCACGTTTAACGACAGTTCGCGCCGAACAACAACATCTGGATCGTCACTCAACCGCAGCAAGATATCAGCGGGAACTCCCGGGTTCCGCGCCAATTGAGGCAGAAGAACCCAACGGGCACTTCCCGCTTGATGCAAGACTTTCTCGGCGAGTTCCCGGTCAATGGAACCCTGATCCGCAATGGCACCGACCCCTTCAGGAAGAATGTCAGCCAGCACGTGCAACATTTCCGGTGCTGTGTCCTTATGATAATGCAGATGATGTAACACGGCTTCGCGTCCAAAACTGGACAAATGTCTCTTATAGTCACGGGCAGGAAGCTTCGCGTCATTCATCTCAAGAACATGTTCCCAGAATTGTGTGTCAGCGCGCGCGACGGCGGGAACGTATGTATGGTTGGCAATCGTAATGGTTATCAGGATGAAAAAGAGCGAGGCAAGAAACACTTGTAACGCCAACAGTGCCCGCGGAACATGCTGGCGATAAGCCAACAACGGCCACGTTGCAGAAAAACCGATCAGTATCCATTTGCAGAACAGAAACGGAAGGCCAATGAATTGCCAGTTCCAGCCTCCTGACTTGATCGGTTCAACAAAAAAAACTCCCAAGAAGCCAATGCCGATTGACAGTGGAAAGGCCAAACTCAAGCTTGTTTTGGGCTGACGTGTAACGAGTACCGTAACCAGCGTGGCGAGAATGGCCGCAGGTAATAACAGCGGGCACGAGAGCATTAGAAATGCTGACGCTTTAACTATCAAATCCACGATCATGTGCTACGCATCCGTTGCCGGCAGCCTGCCGTGTTTGACCAGCCAAATCAAGTGTCACGCGGTTGATTCTTGATTCGATGTGCGTCCCGTAGTCAAATCACCCTTATGCGCTTCCTGCTTATTCTCGTCCTCTTTGTGTTGTGCGGTTCGATTGTCACTGCTTCGACCTTCTACGTGGCGCCCGCCGGCAACGATGGCTGGTCCGGCAAACTCGCCAAGCCCAATCGCGACCACAGCGACGGCCCGCTGGCGTCGTTGCAGGGCGCGCGCGACGCGGTGCGGAAGCTGAAGGCGGCCGGGCCGCTGGCCGAGCCGGTGCGCGTCGTCATCGCCGGCGGCCACTACACGCTGACGTCGCCGCTGGTGTTCACGCCCGAGGATGGAGGCACGGAGAAGTGCCCGGTCAGTTATGAAGCCGCGCGCGGCGCCAAACCCGTTTTCAGCGGCGGTCGGCGCATCACCGGCTGGCAGCGCGGCGCCGACGGTGTCTGGACTGCGCAGGTGCCGGAGGTGAAGGCGGGACAATGGTATTTCGAGCAGCTCTTCGTCAATGGTCAGCGCGCGACGCGGGCGCGGTCGCCGAACAAGTTCTATTTCTACATGGCGAAAAGGAGCCATTACGGTCCCGATCCCTCGACCGGCAAGATGACCGATCTGTCGTCGCGCGCGTTCGTGGCGCGACCGCAGGACGTGCAGTCCCTGGCGGGCAAGTCCGCGACGCAACTGCGCGACGTGACGGTGGTGGCGTACCATGCCTGGGAAGTCTCGCGGCATCGCGTGGCGGCGGCGGATGCGAAGACCGGCGCGATCGTCTGCACCGGCAAGGGAACCTGGCCGTTCTTCCAGTGGGAGCCGCAGCGGTACCATATCGAAAACGTCCGCGAGGCACTCGACGCGCCGGGAGAGTGGTTCCTCGACCGCAACGGAACGCTCTCCTACATCCCGCTGCCGGGCGAGACCATGGCGCGCGCCGAGGTGTTCGCACCGGTGGTGGAGCGGTTTGTCGAGTTTGCGGGCGATCCCGCCGGGAAGCACGTCGAGCACATCGTGTTGCGCGGCCTGGCGTTCCGCCACGGCCAGTTCATCCTGCCTGACAAGGGCCAGAGCGACGGCCAGGCGGCGGTGAGCATGTCCGGCATGATTCTTGCCGACGGTGCGCGGGGCATCACGCTCGCCGGCTGCGAGGTGGCGCACCTCGGCACCTACGCCATCTGGTTCCGGAATGGTTGCCGCGATTGCCGCGTCGAGCATTGTTACCTGCACGACCTCGGCGCGGGCGGCGTGCGCATCGGCCAGGGATGGGAGAAAGACAACCCGAACGATGCCGATCTCACCAGCCATATTGTCGTGGACAACAACATCATCCACGGGTGCGGGCGGATCGACGCGGGCACCGTCGGCGTCTGGATCGGCCACAGTCCCGACAACGCCGTCACGCACAACGACATCGCCGACGTTCCCTACACGGCCGTGTCCGCCGGCTGGCGTTGGGGTTACGCGCCCAGCCGCGCCAAGCGCAACCGCATCGAGTTCAATTATCTCCATCACCTCGGCAACTGGGTGATGAGCGACATGGGCGCGGTCTATACGCTCGGTCCTTCGGAGGGCACGGTGGTCAGCAACAACCTTTGCCATGACATCTATGCCTACAGCTACGGCGGCTGGGGGTTGTACACCGACGAGGGCAGCACCGGCATTACGATGGAGAACAACCTCGTCTTCAACACGAAGACCGGCGGCTTCCACCAGCACTACGGCAGGGAGAACATCATCCGCAACAACATCTTCGCCTTCAGCCTTGAGGGCCAGCTCCAGCGTAGCCGTGTCGAGCCACACCTCTCGTTCACGTTTGAAAACAACATCGTCCTTTGGAAGGAAGGCACGCTCTTCGCGGGGCAGTGGAAGGACAGCAATTTCGTCCTGCGAAGCAACCTCTACTGGAATGGCGGCAAGGAGCCGGTGAAGTTCATGGGCCAGTCGCTCGAGGAATGGCAGCGTGCCGGCCGGGATGCCGGCTCGATGGTGGCGGACCCCAATTTTGTGAACGCGGCACGTTCCGATTTCCGCCTGAAGTCCGATTCGCCCGCGTTGAAGATCGGCTTCAAACCGTTTGAGTCGTGTTTCCTGCCCGTGCTCCAGCACGCGGTCGGTCCGTCGCTGCATTGTCCCGCGCCGCCCGTGGCCGGCGTTTATGGCGACCGCGCGTGGGTGAAGCTGTCGCGGGATGCGAAGTTTGCGCCTGCCGAACGCCCGCCCGAGCCGCTGTCGTTGCCGCCCATGACGCTCAACGAGGACTTCGAGGCCGCGCCCGTCGGGGCCCTGCTCATGGACGCGCACGTGCACGTCGAGAAGAAGGGTGACGCCATCGCCGTCACCGACGAAACCGCCGCGAGCGGCAAACACAGCCTCAAGATCACCGACGCGCCGGGACTGAAGCATGCCTTCGACCCGCACTTTTACTACGACCCGCACCACACCAACGGCGTCACGCGATTCAGCTTCGACATCCGCGTCGATCCGGGCGCGAAGGTGTCCCACGAGTGGCGCAGCGAAGGTCATCCCTATCTCGTCGGGCCGAGCATCTGGATTGGCGACGGCAAGCTGCGCGTGCAGGGCAGGGAGATGATGTCGATCCCGGCCAGCCAGTGGGTCCACGTCGAGATCTCCGCCGGCCTCGGCGCGCAATCCACCGGCACGTGGGATCTGGTGGTGACATTGTCGGGCCAGCCGCTGCATCGTTTCGCCGGCCTGAAGAACGGCAGTCCCGACTGGAAGACGATCCGGTGGTTTGGCTTCAGCAGCGTGGCGGACGCGAAGACCGTCTTCTATCTCGACAACATGGTCCTGACCAACAGCGTGCCGTAGCTTGTGCATCGCGACTTGGCTTCGCGCGGAAGCCGGCGGTTTGGGTCACCGCACGGAACATTCCCGTGGCAGGACGAGTCCACCTCCGCCCGGCAAATGGCGAAATCAATATTGACATGAATCGAGTGAATTGGCAGATTTGCGCTAACGATTGCGCAAATGTATTTGGTGGTTTGTGGCTGTATTGTGGAGCTGTTATGGATTGTTGGATGTTGTAGAACAAAGGTTTGCGCATTGAGCGATGACGTCAGCCCGAAATAGCGAGAACCTGGCCTTGCCCGAAAAAACTCAAACGACGCTCAAGCGGATTGCGGACCAGTTGGGCACTTCAGTGACCACCGTCTCGCGTATTCTCTCCGGTCAGGCCAGCCGGTATCGCATTAGCAAACAGACCGAGCTGGCCGTCACCCGTCTGGCGAAGGAGTTCAATTTTGTCCCCAACCACCTCGCGCGCGGGTTGCGATTGAAGCGGACGCAGACGATCGGGCTGGTCATCCCGGACATCTCCAATCCATTCTTCGCGAGCGTCGCGCATGAGGTCACGCTCGGCACGCGCAAGCACGGTTATTCCATTATCCTCTGTGACAGCCAGGAGGACACCGGACTCGAGGCGCAGTCCATCGCGTTGCTTCGCAGCCGTCACGTCGAGGGCATTGTGCTCTGCCCGGTCGGGTTATCCGCGGACCATCTGGCCGGCTTTGGGCCGCAAGGCCTTCCGATCATTCTGGTGGACCGCTATTTTCCCGACCTCGCACTGCCGTACGTGGGCTCGGACAATCTCGCGGGCGCGAAGGAGGCGACCCGGTATCTCATCGAGCACGGTCACCGGCGCATCGCCTGTTTGCAGGGGTTGCGCGGCACGGCGCCGAATGAGTTCCGGCTGCGCGGTTACCGGGAGGCGCTGGCTGACCAGCAACTGCCGGTGGACGCCGCGCTGATTGCGGGCGACAGTTTTGGCGAGCAGAGCGGCTACATCGAGACCAAGCTCCTGTTGCGTAGTCGCAAGGACGTGACGGCCATCCTGGCCTTCAGCAACCTGATCGCGCTGGGCGCGTTGCGGGCGCTGGCGGAGGAGAAACTGCGGATTCCCGAGGACATGTCCCTCATCGCGTTCGATGACCAGCCCTACGCGGCCTATCTCGGCACGCCCATGACGACGGTGGCGCAGCCATTCTCCGAAATGGGTGAGGTGGCCGTGAAACTGCTCTTTGACCAGATCCAGTCGCCCCAGCGTGAAAACAAGGGTGGCATCCTGCTGCCCACGCGCCTGATTGTCAGGCGTTCCGTCAAAAAAATCTCATGACTCCACGGAGCCCCCTCATGAAACACAAACCTTCCCTCTTGTTGGTTGTTCTCCTGCTGGCCTGCCTGTCGCCGGCCCCGGCTTCCGAAACGGAATTCCGCCGGCTGCCGATGAGGGAGTTCCGCGACAGGATGAAAGGCGCGTGGCTTGGCCAGATGATCGGCGTGGGGTGGGGCACGCCCACCGAATTCAAGTTCAAGGGCGAGATCATCCCGGAGGACAAGATGCCGCCGTGGACGCCGGGGATGGTCAACCAGCACAACAACGACGATTGCTACGTTGAGATGACGTTCATGCGCTCGCTGGAATTGTACGGCTTCGATGTCTCCATCCGGCAGGCGGGCATTGACTTTGCCAACAGCGGCTACCCGCT
>CAZAAF010000003.1:0-19124 GCA_964482575.1 uncultured Verrucomicrobiota bacterium
TCAGCACGGATCCGGACGCGCCGACGGGCACGGTGTCGGTGGAACTCGCCGCCGACGGCCAGCCCCGGTTCATCATCCATGAGAATGTCGCATGGGACCGGCTGGCCGACGACGACGCCTCGCGGGCGTTTGCGGCGCGGGCCGATGCGGTGTGCTTTGGCAGCCTCGCCCAACGCCGCGAACCATCGCGGAGCACCATCCGCGCGATGGTCGCCGCCACGCCCGCCACGGCGTTGCGCGTGTTCGACATCAACCTGCGGCAATCGTTTTACTCGCAGGAAACCATTGAAGCTTCCCTGCGGCTGGCCAACGTGCTGAAGCTCAATGACCAGGAACTGCCGGTGCTGGCGGCCATGTTCGGGTTGCGCGGCCATGTGCGCGACCAGATGGCGGCGCTGGCGGAACGGTTTGATTTGCGCGCCGTGGCGCTGACGCGCGGATCACACGGCAGCCTGCTGCTGGCGGACGGCGCGTGGTCGGACCACGCCGGGCTGCCAGTGAAGGTGGCGGACACCATCGGCGCGGGCGACTCGTTCACGGCGGCGTTGACGCTGGGCCTGCTCGCCCGGCACCCGCTGGACGACATCAACCGTCATGCCAACGAGGTGGCGGCCTACGTCTGCTCGCAACCCGGGGCCATGCCACTCATGCCTGAGTTTTGGAGGATGTGGTAACGCGCGGGCGCAATAGGACACACGCTCCGAGCTTGCTTGCTCGTGTAGCGCAGGTTTCCAACCTGCTGTGTCGCCGGCTTCCAGCCGGCAACGTCTGCACTCAATCAATCTCCTGATTCCGTTGGAGGAAACCCGCGGATTGGAAATCCGCGATACAGCAGGTTGGAAACCTGCGCTACGGGGCGTGTGCCAGGATGCGTCCATGATCGGCCGATGGCCCCTCTCGCAGTTGCGCAGGCCGACAGGCGAGTTTACACTGTGTCCGGTGCGGCACACTGGAAAGGAGCGAAAGATGAAACGCAGATCGTTCTTGAAGGTGATGGGCGGAATGGCGGGCGCGGCGGCGTGGGGCGTCAACCCCCGGCTGGTCAGCGAAGCGGAGGCGGCGGCCGCCCCCACCGGCGAGATGCCCCAACGCGTGCTGGGCCGGACGGGCATCAAGGTTTCCGTCGTCGCCTTTGCCGGGCTCGGCCTGACGCACTACGACCAGGAGCGTTGCACGACCGAGGTGCACAAGGCGTTCGACCGCGGGCTGAACTACTACGACGTGGCGCCGGCCTACGGCAAGAACGGCGACTGCGAGATCAAAATGGGCATCGCGTTGCAGGGACTCGACCGCAGCCGCTACATCCTCGCCTGCAAATCCAAGATGCGCGACAAGGACGGTTGCCGGGAGGAACTGGAACGCTCGCTCCAGCGGCTCAAGACGGATTACTTCGACCTGTACCAGATGCATCATCTCGTCAAACCGGAGCAGGTGGCGCAGTCGCTCGGCCCGGGCGGCGCGTTGGAAACGCTCCTCCAGGCGAAGAAGGAGGGCAAAATCCGCGCCATCGGTTTCTCGGCCCACACCACCAAGGCGGCGCTGCTGGCGTTGCGTGGCTTCGCGTACGACACGGTGATGTTCCCCATCAATTACGTCGAGTACTACACGCGCGGCTTCGGCAAGGACGTGCTCGCGCTCGCGAAGGAAAAGGGCGCGGCGGTCCTCTCCATCAAGACGATGAACTCCGGCGCGTGGCCCAAGGGCGCCGAGCGCACGCGCCAATGGTGGTATCGCCCACTCGAGCAGCAGGAGGAGATCAACCTCGCCTACCGCTGGACGCTGTCGTTGCCGGGCGTGGTCGCGGGCTTCCCGCCGTCGTGGATGGATTTGCAGGACAAAGCAATCACCGCGGGCATCGCGTATCGCCCGGCCACCGAGGCCGACGCGAAGAAGATGGAAGCCATGGCGCAGGACTGCGGCTCGATCTTCAAGCGCGAGGAGGATTCCGTCGCCTTCCACTCGCCGTATCCGCATCATCCGCACGAGGGCTGCGAAGGCGAGTGGGCGTAGGGTACGGGCCTGGCGAGCCGCCGGAGTCCCGGCAAACAAAGGAACGGTTCCGTTCGATCCGGACCGGGCAAACAGTCCTGATTTTTGGGGGAGGCTGTGATACAAGCGTTGGCGATGAAATCGCTGGTCAAACATATCCTGGGGCGTTGGGGTTACGACCTTGTGTCCCGCAAACATTTCAAGGTGGTTCCAAAGGGCTTTGTGGATGAAAACTTCGCCCGGTTGATCGGCGAGTATGGAACCCTGCTGGGAACCTCGCGCGTCCTGTCCCTCCCCGGATTGGATGCGGCGCGGTGCCGGCTCCTGGCCCGGTTGGAAGGCGTCTCCGTGGAACAAGCCTTGCTCATCCTGGACCGGCTGCACGCCACGCTGTCCCTGCCAGGCGATGTCTGCGAATTCGGCGTGGCCAACGGCGCCACCTCCGCCGTGCTGGCGAATCTGCTCCTGCCCACCCCCAAGAACCTCTGGCTCTTCGATTCCTTCCAGGGATTGCCCCCGCCCACGGCGAAAGACGTGCTGACGGACGACATCTTCGGCCTCGGGGACATATCCAGGTACCGCGGGGAAATGAGCTGCCCGGAGGCATCCGTGCGCGCCCGGCTTGACGAGATGGGGTTTCCGCCGGCTCGACGCAAGATCAGGCCGGGGTTCATTGAGGACGTGGTCAAAACCCAACCCCTGCCGGAGACGGTCTGTTTCGCATTTGTGGACATGGACTTTTACGAGCCGATCAAGACCGCGCTGAACTACCTGGACAACGTCCTGGTGCCGCGCGGGGTGGTCATCGTCCACGACTACGGTTTCTTTTCCTCGGGCGCCAAGACCGCGTGCGACGAGTTTTTCGATCAACACCCGGCCCGTTACACGCGTGAAGTTCCCGCCGATCCGTTTGGCAAGATCTGCGTCTTCCGCAAACGCAGTGACTGAAGGTCTCGTGGGGGACACTGTTGACAGTGGACGAAAGTCGCAGTGTCCGTGATTTTTCGTCTGTTCACAGGAGGCTTTTGTTTGCTATCAAGTCCACCTGTCTGGAAATCGGAGGTATCATGAAACGGAGACGATTTCTCACGGCCGTGGTGTTGCTCGGCATCACTACCATGCTGCTTGCTCGCGCCATGGCCGGGGTGGCTCCTGTTGACTCCTCCATCGCCGTCCATGCCACCAATCAACTCGGTCTGGACCTCTATGCCCAGTGTTGCCGCGCCAATGGCGACGCCAATTTGCTGTTGTCACCCTGTTCGATTCAAACCGCCCTGGCGATGACCTACGCCGGCGCGGATGGCGAGACGCGGGCCGAAATGCAGCGTGTGTTGCATTATCCACAGGATGAGATTCTTCTTCACCGTTCCTTCC
This sequence comes from uncultured Verrucomicrobiota bacterium, assembly GCA_964482575.1. Classification (GTDB taxonomy): domain Bacteria; phylum Verrucomicrobiota; class Verrucomicrobiia; order CAIQCK01; family CAIQCK01; genus CAIQCK01. Next base: position 3,364 of record CAZAAF010000003.1, read on the forward strand.
AAACACTCTGGTCGGTATTCAACCGGGAAATCGACACGTCCCGCGCGGAATTGGTGCGAATGGTGGCATCCGGCGGAAGGCTGGAGCCTCTTGAACTCTCATTTGCCAACAGATTGTTCGGCCAGCAAGGATACGGGTTCCAAGGGTCGTTTCTGAATCGCACAAAAGATTTCTACGCCGCGCCGTTTTTGACCGTGGATTTTGCCCATCAACCGGAGCAGGCCGCCGCCTCCATCAACAACTGGATTGCCCAGGAAACCCACCAGAAGATCAAGGATGTGATCCCCAAGGGCTTGCTGACGACAAAAACCCGCCTGGCACTTGTCAATGCCCTTCACTTCAAAGCGGCGTGGTGCGTGCCGTTCACAAACGCGTTGACGCGAAACCGGCCTTTTCAAGTTCGCGGCACCGAGACTCAATCCGTCTCCACGATGGAACTCGTTTCTCAGTTTGGCTACCGCAAGTGCGACGGTTTCAGCGCCATTGCTTTGCCCTACGGAAACTGCGGTTTTCAGTTCTTGATTCTGCTACCCGATGAAGCCAGGGGGCTCGCGGCGGTTGAGGCCAGAATTACGCCGGAGATCCTAAACGAATGCAAACGGATATCCTATCGGCCTGTTTCTCTTCAGATGCCGAAATTCAAACTCGAGCCGGAGGCGATGCTGTTGGGCAAGATGCTTCAAACCCTCGGCATGAAGCTGGCATTCGACTTGCCTGAAAAGAGTGCCGACTTCGGACGCATCGCTCCGCGCAAATCAGATGACTACTTGTTTCTCTCCGAGGTGCTTCACAAAACGTTCATTGTCGTCAACGAGAAAGGCACTGAGGCCGGTGCCGTCACTGCCATGACCGCCGGTGCCGCGGGCGAACCAGAGAAACCTATTGAAATTCACGTGGACCGGCCATTTTTGTTTGTCGTTCAACACCGTAAGACCGGCGCGTGTTTGTTTCTCGGCCGTATAACCGACCCACGCTGAGGAATGGCTGGACACGTGATGCGAAAGCGAGTGGTATTGAAAATGCGGTGTTGTCGTCAACCTAACAAACCCAAATCAACATGAACACAAGACTGATTCGGACAACCGCACTCCTACTCGGCATCGTGACTCTCCTATCGGCGCCGACGACGAGCCGCGGCGAGCACGACGGGAAGGTGCAAATCCTGATTCTGGGCGACAGCACGGCGGAGGGCAGCGTTCCCCGGCGGCATGTGCCGGAAGGGCCGCACCTGGAGGACGTGATCCGGCAGTTGCTGGCGGCGGAAGGCGATCTGCCACCGTGCAACGTCATCAACGTCGCCCTCAGCGGCGAGTTCATCCACCGCCTGCTCGACACGGGCCGCTATGACAAGGTGGCGTCGAAGCTGCCCGGCATTGACTATGTCTTCGTCCGTTACGGCCTGAACGACGTCGCCCGGCGCGAGAACTTCGACGTCAACTTCCCGAAGGATTTCCACGACCTGGTCGCGCGGCTGCGCAAGGACCATCCGGCGGCGACGATCATCCCGATGACGGTCATTGCGATGGCGTGCAAGAGCGAGGAGGAGAACCCCAGCGCCAAGCGCATCAACGACCTCGTGCGCCGCGTGGCGGGCGAGGAGAAGCTGCCGCTCTTCGACATCTATCCGCGTTACTACGAGGAGCTGAAGAAGGGGCCGAACATGCTCAACTACCGCCGCTTCCCACTCGCGAAGATCCCGGAGAAATACCGCGAGTTCGTGAAGCCGTTCGTCGTGGACAAGGGCAACAAGGAACCGATGGTCGAGGTGATGGACAACCGGCTCGACGCGCATTTCGGCAACCTGCCCGGCTGGTTTGGGGACCGGCATCCGAACCTCGCCGGCTATCATGTCATCGGCGACGAGACGGCGAAGTTCCTCGCGCCCATGATCCGCGAGAAGCACAAGAAGAGCGGCACCCGGCAGGGCACCCCGTGAGGTCCGGCGGGTGAGCCGGCGCAACTTCCGGTTTCCCTCCTCCGGGGGTGCCAACGCGAAACTCATGGAGGGACGCGGCGAGAGATGTGTTGTCGCTTCGCACCCGCTGGAATCGGCACGTTCCACAGACGTCCGCCTCGTTACCTCGGCGGCTACCCCGGAGGGCGATTTCCTGTAGCCGCCGACGTCAGGAGGCGGTGCGCACGAGCCGCGTCTGTGCCGGGCCTGAAAAGCCGCTGGCGTCGAACCCAGGCTCGTCCCCGTCGCAAGACAGCCTCGCCGCCTCGTCACCTCGGCGGCTACGATCCCAGCACTCAGCCCTCCCCGTAGCCGCGCTCGTGGAAGCGCAGACATCGCTCTACGACGAAACCAAGCCAAATCAAAAAACATCAAGCATTGTGATTGCAACGGGTTATAAAAACACGACAATGCACCATCCGACAAAACGAACCCAAATGTTTTGCAACCGGCACCCAACCACGCCATGAAAACCCTTCACCTCCTCCTTGCCACCACAACAGCCGTTGTCCTCACCGTCTTCGCCGCGGACCCGCCGGCGTTCCCGCCCACGGCCGCGAACGTTGCCTACGGCGAACACGAGCGCAACGTGCTCGACATCTACGCGCCGCCCGGAGCGAAGGACCTGCCCGTCGTGTTCTGGATTCACGGCGGCGGCTGGCAGCAGGGCGACAAGAGCGGCGTGCTGGAGAAACCCCGGGCGTTCACCGGGAAGGGGTTCGTCCTTGTCGCCACCAACTACCGGCTCCTGCCGGCCGTGGACATGCGCACGCTCATCCGTGACGTGGCCCAATCCCTCGGCTGGGTCCACAAGCATATCGCGGAGCGCGGCGGCGATCCGCAGCGCATCTTTGTCATGGGCCACTCCGCCGGCGCGCAGCTTGCCGCGATCCTCTGCACCGACGAGCGATACCTGAAAGACGAGGGCGTCCCCTTCGCCGCGCTCAAGGGCTGCGTGCCCGTGGACGGCGACACCTACGACATCCCGGCCATGATCGAAACCGCCGAGACACGGCTGCGGGTGCACGGCATGCCGATGCCGAAGTACGGGCACCGGTTGAAGTTCGGCAACGACCCGGCGTTGCACCGAGACTTCTCCGCCGTCACGCACGTGGCGAAGGACAAAGGCATCCCGCCGTTCCTGATTCTATACGTCGCGAACCATCCCGACACGTCCATCCAGGCGCAGCGTTTCGCCGCCGTGCTCAAGGACACCGGCATTCCCGTGAAACCTTTCGGCGCGAAGGAGACCACCCACACCCGCATCAACGCCGAACTCGGCCTGCCCGATGACCCCGCGACCAAGGCGATGTGGGAGTTCATGGCCGGCGCGCTCAAGAAATGAAATCCGTCCTGGTCGTCATCCTGTTGCTGACGGCGCTCACCGGCGAAGCGGCCCCGCTTCAAGTGCCGCCGCACCATCCGTACCTCGCGCTCACGCCGGACGACATCGCGCGGGCGAAGGAACGCGTGGCGAATTTTCCGTGGGCGAAGCGGTCGCTGGCGGCCTTGACCGCGGAAGCGGACAAGATCATTGCGCAGCCGGCGGACAAGCTGCCGGCGCGCGGCGACCAGGCACATTGGAAGCGCAGCGGGCAGCTCTTCAACGCCGCCGCCGCGTTCAGTCTCACCGGCACGCGCCGTTATGCCGACTGGGTGCGCGACGGCCTGCTGGCGTATGCCGACATGTATCCCGGCCTGCCGTTGACCCGCGGCCGTTGCCGGGTGTTCACACAGTCGTCGCTCTACGAGGCGCTGTGGCTGGTGCCGCTTGTGCAGGCGTATGACCTCGTGGCCGAGAGCGGCGCCTTCACGCCCGCCCAGCGGGAGCACATCGAGCGCGACCTGCTGAGCACGGCCGTGGCCTGTTTCAAGGTGGACGACTTCGAGCGTGATCCGCGGATCAAGGACCTCCACTATCGCTGCTACAATTTCCAGGCATGGCATCTCTCGGCCGTGGGCCTCGTCGGGCTGGTGTTGAACGACCCGGGCCTCGTGGACTACGCCATCAACAGCCGCTACGGCTTCAACCACCTGGTCGCCCATGATATGGGCGACGACGGGCTGTTCTGGGAACGGTCGCCGGGCTATCACGGGTTCGTCGTGGCCGCGCTGGCACCGCTGGTGGAAGCGCTGGCGCACTGCGGCGTGGATCTCTACCAACAGACGGTCCCGACCGACCGCTCGCATGACGAGAGTGTCCACTACATGACCGACACCAGCGACAAGCCGAAGTCGCTGCGGCTGATGTTCGACGCGCCGTTCTATCTCGCGTTTCCCGACTTCAGTTTTCCGGCGCTGGGCGACAGCGATCCCGGGATCCGTCACGCGGAATGGATTCATCTGGCGGCGTGGCAACATTACCGCGACCCGAAACTGGCGTGGCTGCTGCGACGCGACGCGCCCGTGGGCATGGAGGAGGCCACCCATGGCCGGGTCGGTTTCCTGCACTATTACCGCTACCAGTATCGGCATGAGAACGTCCGGTTGAACGGCCGGCCGGTGACGTGGGCGCGACGCGACACAACCTATGAGCCGCAAGGCTGCGCGGTGGTTGTCAGCGACGGCGGCAGGAGCCAGCCCGACCGCTATCTGCTCAACGACGCGGACACGGCGGATTTCACGCTCGAGTGGACAACGACGCGGCTGGCGGATTCCGGCAAGGAGGACCGCGCCTGGGTCGTCTTTCACGCGGATGCGAAGAAACCGCAGGGCCACAAGTCCTTCCCGCTGGCCGGCTGCATGCGCGAGTTGAACCGTCCTTATACCTTCCGGCTCGAAGCGGCCGGCCATCAGACGACGCTGTTCTGCGACGGCAGGAAAGTTTCCTCCACGCCGACGATCGACCACTACACGCCCGACTGGCACTGGCTCCTCCACGATTTGCCGGACGCCTGCGACTCGTTGAAACTGGAGGAGACCTTCGCCAACACGGGCGTTTACAGGAACGGCTGCTCGCTGTTTCCGTCCAGCGGCGTGGCGATGCTGCGGCAGACCGCCGGCGATTTCACCGCGCGACCCGAGGCCACGGCCGTCGCGTTCAGCTACGGACCCTACGGTGGCGGCCACGGTCATCCCGACAAACTGAGCGTGGCGGTCTATGCGCACGGCCGGCAATGGATTCCGCTCTTCGGCAGCATGCCCTACGAGACGCACTGGAAACAGGAGTGGACGGCACAGACCGTGAGCCACAACACGATGGTCGTGGACGGCGTTTCGCAGAAACCAACCCGCCTAGGCAAGCCCATGTGGCCGGTGGACAGCGCCACCAACCGGGTCGTGGGGAGGCTCGAGACCTTCGACCCCGAGCAGAAACAGGTGTCGGCTTCGTGCGACAGTGTGTACGACGGCCTGGTGTTGCGGCGCACGGTGCGGCTTCGCGGGAACTGCGTCGTGGATCGTTATGAAGTGTCGCCTGCGGACCGAGCCTCGCCCCTCACGCATCAATTCGATTACATCCTGCACCTCGGCGGCGAGCCTGCCGGAAGCAGCGTGGCGTTGTCGCCATGCCAGGGACCCCTCGGGACCCAATGCGGCTATCCACTCATCGAACAAAAGGAAAAGGCCACAATTCGGGGTGTTGTATCCTTCACCTTCGCTTCCGAAGGGAAGCAGTTGCGCGTCTGGGTCGTGCCGGCGGAGGACACGCCCATCGAAGTCATCGCGGCCAGCGGACTGACAAATTCGCCCGATGTGCGGATGCCGATGCTGGTACTCCGGCAGCGGGGCACGAAGGCGAAGTTCATCACCGTCATCGAACCTGTGGACCCGGCCAGTCCGGTTCAAGCGGTGCGGCTGGAGCGCGGCGAGCCGGTGATTGAACGCGGGCCGGCATCCGGTGCGGCGAAGAACTGAAGCCCGGTGGATTGTTGTATTGAAACGCGGCGACACAACCGCCACATTGGCGGCGTATGAAGACACTTCGCGTTTTCCCGCTGACCGTCCTTGCGTTCCTCCTCCCATTGTCCGCCGCGCTCCTCGCCGCCGAATCGTCCGAGGACTGGCCGGCGTTTCCGGTGGAATGGCGCGCCGCCGCGCCGTCGCCCGCGGACGTCTCGTCCGTGCTCGATGCGCCCGCCGGCAGGAACGGCTTCGTGCGCGTCCAGGATGGCCACCTCGTGCAGCCCGACGGGCGGCGGTTCCGCATCTGGGGGCTGAACGCCACCGGAGCGGCGGCGCTGCCGGCCACCACCGCCGCGCCGGTCATCGCCGCGCATCTGGCCGCCCATGGGATCAACTGTATCCGGTTCCATTTCCTGGACAAGCCCGGCACGCTCATTGCCGCCGGCCGTGACGACACGCGCGCGCTCGACCCGCAGGCCCTGGAACGGCTCGATTGTTTCGTGGCCGAGTTGAAGAAGCGCGGCATCTACAGCGACCTGAACCTCAACGTCTATCGCACCTACAAGCCCGGCGACGGCGTGCGGGACTGCGAGGCCCTCGGGATCGGCAAGGGCGCGACGTATTTCGACGAACGGTTGATCGAGCTGCAACGCGAATACGCCCGGCAGTTGCTCACGCACACCAACACCTTCACAGGCCTGGCCTACCGCGAGGAGCCGGCGGTGGCGGTGGTCGAGTTCGTGAACGAAAACTCGCTGGTGGAGGCCTGGACCCAGAACCGGCTCGCCGGCACGCAAACCGGCAAGGCCGCCGGCACGTGGCACGACATTCCGCCGAGCTATGCCGGGGACCTGACGAAGAAGTTCAACGCGGGGTTGTCCAATCACGCACCCGCCGACGCACTCGCGCGCTGGCGAAAAGACGCCGGCGTAGAGCCGGGCGCGCTCATCCCGAGGTTGCGCAAGGAGGATTTCGCCAAGGCCGCCAAGGACCGGTTCGAAGCCGAAGTGACCTTTTACATGGATGTTGAGAACACCTATTTCCGCAACATGGCCGCGTATCTCCGGAACGACCTCGGCGTGAAAAGCCTGTTTGTTGGCAACAGCGACCACGACCACGGCGGCTCGCGATACCCGCTGCTCGCGTCGCTGTCGCAACTCGACATCGTGGACGGCCACATCTACTGGCAGCATCCCAACTACATCAACGATCCGAAGACCGGCAGGCACACCGGCTTCACCGTCGGCAACACGCCGATGGTGGACCAGCCACTCAAATGCAGCGCCGTCCAGCTCTCGCGCACGGCGGTGGCGGGCCGGCCGTACACGGTCTCCGAGGCGAACCACCCGTTCCCGAATGAATGCGCCTGCGAAGGCGTGCCAATCCTGGCGGCCTACGCGGCATTGCAAGACTGGGACGGCATTTTCTGGTACACGCTCGCGCACCAGGACGTCACCACCCTGCAGGACGCCTCGCTGGCCCACTTCGATTTCGCCAAGGACCCGGTCAAGATGAGCCAGCTCGCGACGGGCGCCTTGATGTTCCTGCGCGGCGACGTGCAATCCGCCCGTCAGGTTGTGGGCCGCCGCTACAGCCGCGAACAGGTGATCGAAAGCCTGCGACTGCCGAGGTCGGAAGGGCCGTATTTCACGCCGGGTTTCCCGCTGGCGCTGCCGCTGCTGCACGCGGTGCGGATCACGTCGTTCGACGGCCCGCCCACCGCGGCGTTCGAGCCGATCACGGCGGACCCGATCGTTTCCGACACGGGCGAGCTGACCTGGCGCAGCGGCGAAAAAGGCAGCGGCGTGGTGAGCGTAGACACGCCCCGCTCACAGGCGCTTGTCGGACATCTCGCGCGCCAGCCGGTGGCCACCAAGAACCTTCGCGCCGGGATCCAAACCCGTTTCTGCGCGATCACCCTCGGCTCGCTCGACGGACGGCCGATCGCCAAAACGAGCCGCTTGTTGCTGACCGTCGCCGCGCGGGTGGCCAACACCGGGATGGTCTGGAACGCGAAGCGCACGTCGCTGGAGAAATGGGGCACGGCCCCGGTGCGCATCGAGCCGGTGCTGGGGCGCGTCACGCTCACGGGTCTCGACGCGGCGGGCGGCGTGACCGCGCAACCGTTGGACGGCGCGGGCCAGCCGCTGGGCCAGCCGCTTGCGCTGAAGCGCGACGGCAACGACTGGACACTGGAGCTGGGCCAGCCCGCCACCACGTGGTTTGCCATCGCGGTGAAGCGCTGATCATGAACCGTTTAATCCCGGGGTTGTGCATCCTCTGTGTGCTGGGTGCGGGACCTGCCGCCACGGGTCGCGCGGCGGACGACATTGTTTTCGCCGACTTTGAAGGCCGGGATTACGGTGGCTGGAAAACCACCGGCGAGGCGTTCGGCTCCGGGCCGGCGCAAGGGACGCTGCCGAACCAGAAACCGGTGAGCGGCTTCCAGGGACACGGCCTGGTGAACAGCATGCTGGGCGGCGACCGGTCCACCGGCACGTTGACATCGCCGGAGTTCACCATCGGCCGCAAGTTCATCACGTTTCTGATTGGCGGCGGCGGCTACGCGGGCAGGACGTGCATGAACCTCGTGGTGGACGGCCAGGTTGTGTTCTCCGCCACCGGCACCCACACCACCCCCGGCGGCAGCGAGGAGCTGGCGCCGGCGTCGTGGGACGTGAGCGGGCTTGCCGGCAAGAAGGCGCACCTCGAAATCGTGGACCGTGAAAGCGGCCGTTGGGGCCATCTCACGGTGGATCACATTGTGTTCAGCGACCGCGCCCCCTCCCTGGCCGATGAAGAGGGCGAACAACTCTACAACGGCATCCGGCTGCCCAAGCAGTGGCCGCCGCGCATCGCCAATCCGAAGGACCGCACGCCGCGGACAGCGCCGTGGCTGCTCCATCCGCCGGCGGTCATCCCGATCGACGTCGGCCGCCAGCTTTTTGTGGACGATTTTCTCATCGGGACGACCGACCTGAAACGGGCGTTTCATTACCCGGAGAAATACGCGGGCAACCCGGTGTTGAAACCGGAGACGCCGCTGGAACTCAACGATGGCCGCGCCCCGACCGCCGTCGTGTTCCAGGATGGCGTGTGGTTCGATCCGAAAGACCGGCTCTTCAAGATGTGGTATCACGCCGGATGGTTCGACGGCACGGCGCTCGCCACGAGCCGGGACGGACTGCATTGGGAACGGCCGCCGTTCGACGTCGTCAAGGGCACCAACCGCGTGCTGCCGCCGGAAGGCCACGGCCGGCGCGATGGCTGCGCGGTCTGGCTCGATCCTTTCACAACCGACACGGCGCAACGGTTCAAGATGTTCCTGTACGAGCGGCCGGAGGACAAATTCGGCGGCCAGGTATTCACGTCGCCGGACGGCGTGCATTGGGCGGGCCCGACACGGACGCCGTCCGTCGGCGACAACACGAGCCTTTCCTATAATCCCTTCCGCAGGAAATGGATTTACAGCGTGCGCACCGGCCACGATGGCCGCACCCGCAGCTACCGCGAGTGCGACGATTTCGTGCGCGGCGCAGCCTGGCAGCCCAAGGAGCTGGTCCACTGGGCCGGCGCGGACGCCCTCGACCTGCCCGACCCGGAGGTCGGCGACCGCACGCAGCTCTACAACCTCGACGCCGTCGGTTACGAGAGCCTGATGTTGGGGGTGTTCGCCATCCACCGCGGTCCGGCGAACGAAGTTTGCGAGAAACTGAAGCGACCGAAACTCACCGACCTGGAACTGGCCTACAGCCGCGACGGGTTTCACTGGCACCGGCCGGATCGCACGGCGTTCCTTGCCGGCACACGCAAGGAAGGCGATTGGGACCGCGCCTATCTGCACAGTGCGGCCACGGTCTGCATCATCGTCGGCGACCGGCTGTATTTTTATTACGGCGGGTTTTCGGGCCTCAGCCCGAAACTCGGCGGCGGCGTTTATGCGGGCGGCGCCACCGGCGTGGCGTTCCTGCGTCGCGATGGTTTCGCGTCGATGGACGCCGGTGAACGCACCGGCACGCTGACCACGCGCCCCGTCACGTTCAAGGGCCGTTGCCTTTTTGTGAACGCGGACGTGAAAGGCCAACTCCGCGTCGAAGTGCTGGACGAAAACGGTGCGGTCCTTCCGGCCTTCACACCCGACAACTGCATGCCCGTGCAAGGCGATGGCACGCGTCAGGCCGTGACCTGGAAAGACGGCGGGGATTTGTCCGCGCTCGCCGGCAAACCGGTGCGGTTCCGTTTTCACCTGACGAACGGCCGGCTCTACGCCTTCTGGGTCAGCCCCGACAAAAGCGGCGCCAGCCACGGTTACGTGGCCGCCGGCGGACCGGAGTTTGATGGGCCCACCGACACAGTCGGCGCAGGTCACCGTTGATTCACCCCGCAGGAGAACGCACCCTCAACCAAAGGAAGGGAATCAGACCTTCCACTTCCGCCGCTGGACGATGACGAGCATGGCGGGCAGGATGATGATGCTGGTGAAGATGCGCGCGCCCACGCCCAACGTCAGGGCCTTGCCGATCGAGGCGATGCCGAGGTTGTGCGCCAGACCGAGACAGCCAAAACCCACCACGGTAACCAGCGACCCCAGCATGACGGCGAGGCCGGTGTGCCAGACGACGTGGGCGATGTCCGCATCACGCGCCTCACGGAACCGGTGCATGACGTGGACGCCGTTGGCCAGCCCGATGCCAATGATGAGCGGCAGCACCATGAGGTTGGCCGGGTTGAAACTCAGGCCGCACAACCCCATCAAGCCAACCATCCAGATGGTGCCGAGCAGGTCGGGCACCATGGTCAACGTGGCCGCCTTGAATCGCCGGAAATCCAGCAGCAGGAGCAGATAGACCGCGGCGCAGGCGTAGATGGCCGCCTTGTCGAACCCTTCGCGCATCACCTTGGTCATTTCGTAGTATTCGACGGGCGGGCCGGTGACGGGCACGCCGAGGCTCCGGCACTCCGTCAGGAATCTCGTCAGCGCCGGGCGGTTCCACAGCTCGCCTTTCGAATACGCCATCACCTGCACCTTGCCGGTCTTGCCGACGAATTGATCCACCAGGTCCTTCGGCAGCGTCTCCACCGTAATCGGCCCGGCTTGAATGCCGGCGCGGAATCGCGCGATCTGCCGGGCGAGGTCGCCCAGGAAGTAATCCTGGAACCGGCCGAGCCGGGCCGCGAGCTTGGCATCCCCGTCCTGCAACATGCCATGGAATCGTTTGGCGGCGGCGAGCGCCGTGCCAATCGGTTTGACCAGCGCCTTCTGGCCACCGTCCAACGCCATTTCCTGGTAGTTCTCGAGCCGGTCCGCCAGCTTGCCGACCACCGCGGCGAGTTGCGCCGGCGCCACGGGCTGGGACGCGGGCGGCGCATCGAACACGCCCGCCAGCAGCGGCGCAAGGCCGGCGAGGAGGGCCTGCTTCTCAGCCGCATCGCCAAGAAACCGGGTGTGCAGCGACTCGACCTTCTTGACGCTCGGCAGCGTTTGCAACCGGTGTGCAATCTCCCCAGCCTGTGTCATGTCCTTGCAGATCAGCGAAACCGTGTCGGCGGTGAAGTCACTCTCCTTCATCATGCGCGCTTCATAGACCACCGACTCGGTGCCGGGGGCGGAGAGATTCGAAAGCCGATAGTCGAAACTGATCCGCTCCCAGTTGCGGATGGTGGAGTTCAACAACACGCCGGTGATGAGGGTGCCGACGGCCAGAATCCACCACGGATAGCGGAAGAACTTCTCGACAAACGGCGGGTGCATCGGCTCGGCCGCGTCCACCCCCACCGGCACCGCGGGCGGATGCAGCACGGCGTCGCGCACGGGCTGGAACCGGCGTTGCATCGCCAGCAGCGCGGGCAGGACCACCATCATCGCCACCAGGCAGCACATCACGCCAATGCCGGCGATGAGTCCCATTTCGACGAACCCCTTGAAATTATCGACCGAGATGGAGAAGAACGCCACCGCCGTGGTGACGGCGCTCATGATGATGCTCATGCCGTTCTCGACGACCGCCTCGTGCAACGCCTCCCGGCGGCGGCTGCCGCGGCGGCGCTGCTCCCGATAGCGCGCCAGCAGGTGGATGCCAAAATCCATGCCGAGGCCGATCAGGATGATCGGCACGACCTGGGAAAGCAGGTTGAGATGGCCGATCAACAGGGTCGTCAGGCCAAAGGTCCACGCCATGCCGACGCCGAGCGAAATCACGAGCATCAGCGGGAACTTGAATCCCCGGAAACCGACCATCAGCAGCAGGCTGACGCCGACCAGCGAGACGGCGCCAAAGAACTGCATGTCACGGCTCGTGGAATCGGCCTCGCTCACGGCGTCCGCCGGCTCGCCGGTCATCGCGAGTTTGATCCCCTGAAAGGCCGGGCTTTTCGGCTGCACCTTGTTGAAGGCGGCGCGGGTTCCATCCACCAGTTCGCGGAGCACGTCCACCTTGCGGCTGTTGCTGCTGGGCTGGATGAACATGAACATCAACCGCCCATCGAAGCTCGTGAAATAGCCTTCGCGCAGTTCGGCGCACAGATTGCCGGCGGAGGATGGCGTGAACATCTCCTCCCAGAAGGATCCCTCCGGCGCCTTCCACGCCGGGTCGGCCGCCGCCTGCCGCATCCGGTCGAAGAGCTGGGCGAACATCTCCAACTGCTGGACCGCTTCGGCCTCGTTGCCGATCTTGCCGCGCTTTTGTTCGACGGTGAACCGCTCGTCGGCCATGCGGAAGAACCCCTCGAGCGTCGGCGCGGCACTGAGCTTGCGCAGCCAGGGCACCTCCTGCTCCAGCGTGCGGCGGATCTCGACCAGATCATTGGTGGAAGCGAGGTACAGCTCGCGGCCCTTCAACGAACTCATGTCGAGCCGGAAGTCGGCGCTCTTCACGAGATTGGTCCTGGCTCCCGGCGCGGCGGTCACGCCGAGGTCGAGCGACTCCACCGGCACGCGCGTCGCCTCCAGCTCGCGTTTCATCCGCTCGGCCAGCTCCCGGCGGGCCTGGAACTGAGCGGGTTCGCACTCCAGCACGCCGATGAGGACATACGGCGTGCCGAACTCCTCCATCAACTCCTGGAACTGCGCGGCGCTCCGGTCCTTGTTGGAGATCAGGTCGCTGTGGGCGGTCTTCATCTCCAGCTTCGTGGCGATGAGCCAGCAACTGGCGCCGACCAGGAGCACGGCGGCGGCCAGCACGGAATTCGGCCAGTTCAGAACCAGCGACGCCAGCCGGGTCAATCCCTTGTCCCTGAAAAACGAGGACACCGAACGCGGATGTTGTTCAGTCATGATGATGATTTTCGCCCCGCGCCACGTCCAAGTTCCCGTTTGGAAGCTTCGATTGACGCAAAAAGGCTGGGCCGTTATAGTGCGCGTTAGATTGTGCCGCAAGTCGGATTCATCATGAACTGTCGGAATATCATCCTGGGAATCGTAACCTTGTGCAGCGTCGCCGGTTCCTTCGCCGGGCCGCGCGACATCATGGTCTTTTATCCGGGCGCTCCCGGTTCACCGGAAGACGCCAAGGGGTTGATGGACGATTTCAGCGCGTATCTGGCAAAGGCCGCCGGGTTGCCGGCCGGGTCGCTGACCGCGGTGTATGAGAACGACCTCCAAGCCGGTCTCGCCAGCATCCAAAAGAACAAGCCCGGCTTTGCCCTCGTCGGCCTTCCGGTTTATTTGTCGCAGGGCGCCAAGCAGAAAATGAAACTGCTGGCGCAAACGCAGCCGGCCGGCCGCAAGACCGACGGCTACTACATCCTCGGCCGCCAGGACGGCCCCGCCAACCTGCAGGCAGCCAAGGGATTGAAACTCGCCAGCAACCAGCTCTACGACAAGACGTTCATCAGCCGCATCGTGCTGGGCGGCCAGGATGTCGATGCGTTTTTCAAACTGAAGGAGGTCCACAGCGGGTTGCGCGCCATCAAAGCCGTGGGCGGCGAGGAAAAGAAAGCCGACCTGGTGCTCCTCGACCAGCCGCAACACGACTCGATGAATGCCCTGCCCCAGGCCGCCGGATTGAAGCTCGTCCACCGCTCGCCCGCGCTGCCGACGCCGCCGATGGTCTGCTTCGAAGGCGTGGCCTCCGAGGCGGATGCCGCGGCGCTCAAGAAGGCGCTGCTCGGCATGGGCGCTGACGCCGCCGCCAAAGATCTTCTGAAGACGTTGACCCTCGACGGTTTCACCGCACCCGACACGGCCGCCTATGACGCCCTGCGGAAGCTCTACGGTGAATAATCAACAAACCGCCATGAGCTATCGTTTCCTCCTCCCGACACTCGCCGTCGTTTGCGCGCTGACCACCGGCTGTTTCACCGCCCGGACTCCCGTGATTCATCTCGGGCCCGACCGGATCCTGACGGACGACGAGATCCGGAAAGCCGACGAGAAGATCACCGAAGCCGACAAGCTGTGGGCACAGCGCGCCGATCCGGCCAGCATTGAAAAGGCGGCCGGCTTGTTGCACGACTCCCTGCAACTGGCTCCTCATAACACGCAGGCGCTCTGGCGCGCCGCGCGAGGGTGCTACTGGAAGGCGGAACGCGCCGGCCAGGCCAAGGACGTAAAGAAGCAACTGGCGCAGGCCGAGGAAGGCATCGCCTATGCCAAACACGCCATCGCGGTGGATACCCACAGCGCCGAGGGCTACTACTACCTCGCCCTCTGTTACGCCATGCACGCCGACGCGGCCAAGGCCTCCGGCCTGAGTCTCGTCAAGCCGATGCTGGAGGCCCTCAAGCGCGCCGACGACCTCGACGACGAACTGGACTATGGCGGACCCCGGCGGGTCATGGGCCAGATTTACATGAGCGCACCGTCGTGGCCGACCAGCGTGGGCGACCTGGATCAGGCCATCGAATTGCTCGAGGATGCGACCGAGGATTTCGACGATTATCCGGAGAACCATCTCGTGCTGGCGGAGGCCTATTTGAAGGCCCGCAAGCACGGCGAAGCCCGCGAACATCTCAACACGGTTCTCGCCGCCAAACCTGCGCCCGACGCCGACTGGGCTCCCGACCTGCCGGACTGGCAGGCGCACGCGCGCTTGTTGCAGAAGAAACTGCCCCAACAATAGCCGCCGTCCCGGCGGCAACACGCCGCATGAATTCACCCGTTCCAACCATCGCCGCGGTCGTGTTCGACTCGGGCGGCGTCCTGCTGGAACATCGCCACGGGTTTCTGACCCCCGCCGCCGTCCACGCCGCGTTGAAGGACCTGTGCGCGGACGACATCGCTGACAAAGGCATCGCCCAGGCCACGCGCGACGCGCTCGAGTGGCTGGCCGGCCAGGCCGGCGGCGTCACCACCGAGGAGTCCGCCATCGCGCAACGCACCGAATACTATCGCCGGCTGCTCGCCGGTGCGGGCGCACCCGTGTCGCCGGACATGATGGAACGGCTGCGCGACCGGCTCGAAGGGTCCTCCTCGGTGAAGTTGTTTCCCGAAGTCCGCGAAGTGCTCGACGCGCTGCGCGGGCGCGGTTTGAAACTGGGCGTTCTCTCCGACGGCTGGGCCAGCACCGTCCGGCTTTACGAACAACTCGGCATTGCCGGCCATTTCCAATCATGGACGTTTTCGGCGGTTGTCGGCTGCTGCAAACCCGACCCGCGCATTTTCGCCGCCGCCGAACACGACCTCGGTGTGGAACCGGCCCGGATTCTTTTCGTGGACGACCTCCCGGCCAATGTCGAAGGCGCGCGGGCCTGCGGCTGGCAGGCCGTGTGGCTCAACCGTGCCGGCGGCCAGCCGTCGATCCATCCAACGCGGACACTCCACGACCTGCGCGGCCTGCTGGCGATGGTGTGAAAGCTGGCGTTTTTGCATCGGCCACGCCGTCCTGTCTCCGATTGCCAGCCGCCATCTGGCATCCCGGCGGCGGCCATCAACACGAAAGCCACGGATAACCTTGGCGCGGCTGACCCCGCAACCACGCGCCGCAGCGACGGAAACCTTTTCGCCGCCAGGTATCGCGCCACCACG
>CAZAAF010000003.1:19134-21645 GCA_964482575.1 uncultured Verrucomicrobiota bacterium
TTCCAATCCGCCGACCGTCTGCACGCAGGATGCGGCTCCTGCCGTGAACGACAGGCCGGCTGGAAGCCGGCGGCACAGCAGACTGGAAGTCTGCGCTACGGATCCAACCCCCATCCCATGGACATTCATCTGCGGCTTTTTTGTCTTCGGAGGTCTGGTTCCAACTTCGTTCCCGAGATTTGGAAGGGACGCCGCGCGCCGGCTGCGCCATGGGCAAGCTCCGACCTTGCGAGGACTTTGCGGGATTGTCCTCCGACGGCGAGCAAGGAGCGGCTTGGAAGCGGCCGCTCCGGGGGATGTGGGCGACTTGGAAGTCGCCCCTCCTTGGGAGCCTCTTTGCACCATCCCATCTGTTCATCGGCATGCCTTTGTGGTTTCCATCTTCGTCATCGACTGGCAACCGTCTCCGAAAGACTTGACGGTGGTGGTTTTTGCCCGCAAAAGAACGGGATGAAATTGGACCGGCTTCTTCTCGGCGGCGCGTTGTTCGCACTGGTGTCCACGGGCGCGGCGCGCGACCTGTCGCAAATCAACCCTCCCTTCCCCCGCATCGGCAACTGTTATGCCGCGGGGCTGGGCTGGAAGACGTGGGAACAAGGGTCGAACTACTGGAGCAAGCTGAGCCTCATCATCGGCGGCGGCTACGACGTCCACTACGATTGGGAAAAGCCGCGCTGGGCCAGGACGCTCGCGAAGGTCGAACAGAACATCGAGAAGCTGCGCCAGGTGAATCCGCATATCCTGGTGCTGCCGTATGTGGACGTCATTGAAGGTCCCGACAACCCCGACGTGCCCCCAAAGTGGTGGGACCTCAAGAAAGGCGAGCGCTGGTGCGGTTGGCCGGGCATGTTCCGCATCAACACCAAGCTGCCCGAGGTGCTCCAGTTCAACCTCGACAAGGTGCGCACGGAAATCTGCGGGCGCGCGTGTTTCGACGGTGTCTTCTACGACTGCTGGGGCCCCGATGACTGGCTGGTGCCGCGCACCGCGGCGCTGCGCGACGGCCAGGCCGTGGTCATGCTCAACGACTGGAACCTGCCGCGGAAGGGGTTCGAGACGCTCAACGGCGTGCTGGCCGAGGACGAAATCAACCGCATCATCGAGGGGAAGGTGGATTTCGAGGACTTCCTGGCGCGGTATTTCCGCTGGACGCGCGAGAGCCGCAAGCCGGTCGTGACGATGATCGTCTGCCGGCCGCAGAACATCAACGACGACGCGTTTCGCTGGCACAAGCTGGGTTCCAAGGAGCGGGAGGCGATCCGCGAGCGGGCGCGCCCGGAGGACGAGAAGACGATGCGGTTCGGGCTGGCGACGACGCTGATGAGCGACGGGTATTTCGGCTACGACACCGGCACGATGGGGCGCGGCAACTGGTGGTGGTACAAAGAATACGACGCGCCGCTCGGCCATCCGCGCGGCATCGCCCGCCAGAACAAGGACGGCACCTGGCAGCGGGACTACGATGGCGGGACGGTGGTCGTCAACGGCACGCTTTATGATACCGTGGTGGAGCTTTCCGCCAAGTCCCGCGATGTGAGCACGGGGCGGGTCGGCACGCGTTTCACGCTTCCATCGTTCGACGGGCGCATCTTCCTGCCGAGTGACGAGCCAGCGACGACCACGGCCGACGTGGCCCCGCGGATGACCGCGAAGCCGCCGGAGAAGCTGCGCGCGGCGAAGCTGGACGGCGGCATGACCGCCGTGCAAACGCCGGGCGGGCTGGAGGTGCGTTTCAATGCCAAGGGGGCGCTGCGCCATGTGATCTGGCATGGGAAACAACTTCTTACCGGCGGCTGGCCGGTGGCCCGGCATCTGCCGGCGGCCGATTTCACGGCGGAGAACGTGACGGGCGGCATCTCGGAAGAGAAGGAGACCGGGGCGCGGCTGGAGTATCACGGCGCGCTGGTGGAAGGCGTGCATCGGGTGGACTTCACCGAGACATGCGTGGTCACACCCGACAACCGGCTCACGCTCCGGTTCGACTTCACGGCGACAACCGACCTGGACCTGCGCATGTGGCGGCATTACTTTGCGTTCCCCGTCACCCGCTACGCCAACGCGACGGCGCGGACCGAAGCCAAAAGCCTCACGCTGCCCGCCACGGTCAAGGACAACACGCTGTTGCCGGCGGCGAAACGGATTGTCATCGAAACGAAGGACACGGTGATCACCGTCGAGAGCCCGCTTTCGCTGGGACTCATCGATCATCGCAAGCACGGCTCGAACGAATACCTGCTGGCCGGTTACCCGAAGCACGGCGCGGTGAAGGAAGGAACAAAATGGTCCGTGGAGATTTCCCTGGCCGTGGCCGCGAAGTGACGGGGCGGGCAGAATCTCTCGCAGGCGTCGCGCTGGCGCGGGTTACGGCGTAAGACGCAACACCTGACACCGGTCGTCCGCGCGCGGAACGGTGATGGTCTGCCCGCAAACGCGGAGGGTGACCGGTTCCTTCCGGTCGTCGAAATCGGTGCGGCGCACCAACAGGCGGTTGCCAAGCCGCACGGCGGAAAC
>CAZAAF010000003.1:21667-28925 GCA_964482575.1 uncultured Verrucomicrobiota bacterium
GGCCACCGGCTTCCCCTGCCCCAGGAACTCGCGGTATTCGAGCGACGCCGCCCAGACCTCGTGCAGCAACCGCACTTCTTCGGCGGTTTCGTCGCGCGGGCACCAGAGGAACAGGGTGTCATGGCCGCGCAGCAACATGTGCCAGAGCAGCTCCCGGTATTTGGCCGCGCTGAATTGCATCACGGCGGGGTCGGGCTCCCTGGGCGGTGACGTCGTGTGCCAGTGCACGAAGGGGATGCTCGGCACGCCCGCCGCCTTGTGTTCGCCCGACGTCGATGCGACCCGCAGCAGGTTGTAGAACCAGCGGTAGTCGCTGCTGGCGAAGTCGTACCAGGTCGGCGTCGCGTACCATGGATAGACCACCGGCATCGAGACGGTGTAGCCGGTCCGCGGGAACTCCTGGAACCACGGACGATAGCGGGCGCGCTGGTCGGCCTTGAAGGGCGCGTCCGGCGCGAGTTTCTCGAAGTAATCGTACCAGTAACGCCAGCCGTCGTTGGGATAGACGGCGTAGTTGCCGACGAGGGCCTTCGGGAACCGTTTCAACACCGGCGCGGCAAAACACTCGCGTTGCATCTCGCACCGGATCCGGCGCAGTGCCGTTTGGAACGCGGCAAAGCTGGAGATGTCGGGAATGTGCTCGCGGCAACGGCGGCATCGCTTGCTGTGCGCCCAGGCATCGTTCCACTCGATGGGCCCGTCCACCTCCCAATCCACAAAAACGAGATGGATGTCGAGTCCTTCCCGCTGGTAGGCGTCGAGGAAGAATTCCACCTGCTCGCGGATTGCCGCGTGTCGGGAACCGAGTGCAAATGGGCAGCCCATCGGACGCTTGGGCTCGAAGGATTCGTCGAAGAACGGCTTGCCGTCGTCACCGAGGTGGGCGGTCTTCTCATCGCCATTGCAAAAGGCATTGAGGCAGGAGGAGGCATCGACGGTGATGGAGAGGCCGAATTTTTTCTGCAACCGCCCCAGCCAGAGGGCGTCGCGCAGACTTTGTTCGCGCCGGGCCGGGGCCGGGTTCCAGGACGCGATCACGGGCAGGCCGCGCTCGTCGAGACGCTTGAGCAACGGTTCCGCCTCGATTGCATTGGTGGTGCCCAGCCCGTGCAGCGGCCAGAGGTAGAGCGGCAGCCGTTCGCCCCGGGGAAATTTCAGCGGCTGGGTGGCCGCCAACACCGTGTCCACCATCTCGCGCTGGCCCGGGGCCTTTTTCTTCTGCGCGAAAACATCCTGGGCAAAAAACACGAGAGTAACCGCGATGGCAGCGAAGAGAGTCTTCATGCAGAATGGAGTGATACCGGCAACCACCGGTCGAGTCCATCGGAAACGGCGCGGCAGCGGCGTACGGAGGACAAATCGCATTGACCGCAGCACGCCGCGGCCTTATGGGATGGCGACGATAAAACCAAGGCCCGCGCCCTGGATTGGCGCGGATGTTGAGGCCGGGTCCCTATTCGCGATCCGCAGACTTTTGGAAACAAAATGAGACTCCATCACGTCATTGCCGTTTTGTTGGGTATAGCCACCTGTACAGGATTGACTGCCGCGACCGTTGAAAGCGGATTCAAGCCGCGGTTGCTGCAAGTGCGGCTGGACAGGACCGGCGCGCCGGCAGGCGGGTCGGTCACCGTTTCCTGCTGGTGGCAGAATACCGGCGACACGCCCTGCGAAAACGAGGAAACCGTCCTCCTGCACGTGCGCCGCGCCGGTGAAGCGGAGGATGCGGCCGGGGCGATCCGTTTCGGCGGGGACTACAGCCCGGCCATCCCCACCTATCGCTGGCGCCCGGGTCGCGTCGTCGTGGAATCGAAGGTGGTGAACATCCCCGACAAGGCGCCGCCGGGGGACTACGTGGTGTTGATGGGCCTGTACAGTCCGTTGACCGGCCAGCGGCGGGTGCTGGACCTGCCCCTGCCGCCCGGGGAGAACGCGCGCCGCTATCCGGTGGCGACGTTGCGGGTGCTGCCGGCCGGAACGCAGGCCGAAGCCAGGGGATTCACCCGTACCTTTGCGCCGGTGCCCCCTGTGGAGGCCCGACGGGCAGCCCCGCCCAAAAAGACGGTGGTGCTCGGACAGGGTCCGTTGTCGCTGGTGCTGGATGCCGCCGAACCGCGGGTGATCGCGTGGCGGATGGGAACGGCTGAACTCATGGGCGATCCCGAAGGTGAAGCGCCCACGGTCCAGGTGCTTTCGACGGCCGACAACCGGGTCCGGACCGCGGAGGCCAGGCCCCTGGCAACAACGTGGACGCTGCACCCGGGAAAATCGGGCGCGGTCTATCGTGCGGTCATCACAGGGGACGAAAAACCCGCCGTCGGTTTCGATCTCCTCTTCAGCGTGAAAGGCAGCCAGGCGGAAGCCGGGCTGGCCAACGTCACCGAAACCAATGGTTTCCAGCTCGTGTCGGTGCGGCTGGATCGCCTGGTGGCGGCGGCCGACGCGGCGCGCCTGGCGCTGCCAGTCAACGGCGGACGGCTCGTGGATCCGCTGAAGAGCACCCCCACGCAACGGCTGCTGTCGATGAACTGGATCACGCAAGCGCTCGCGGGTGTCGTTTACGGGCGGGCGATGTTGTGCGCTGCGGACATGCCGGGCGTGGACAACCGGCTGGTGGCCACCGTCGGGGACACGTGGGCGGCCCTGGGCGCATCGTTCGAGTATCGCGCACCGGCCAAGGCGCCTGTTCCGTCACTGCGGTTGACCGGGCCCGGGAGCATCCGGCTGCGTTTTCTTGCGTCGGACAACCGTCCGCCCGACTGGACGGACGGAACCCGGCTGCTGCGCGCGGAGGTGAAGGCCCGGCCGCCGAAGATGTACGACCACACCTTCATCTACAAAATCTTCTGCGACACTCCCGGCGCGGCAAGCTTTGTGACGTTTGCGCAGGCCGCCGACATGGTCCACCGCATCGCCAACCTGACGGATGGCGCGCCGCAGGTCGGCTATCTGGTCGGCTGGCAGCATCACGGCCATGACACCGGCTATCCCGACGTCTTCACGATCAATGACCGGCTCGGCGGTCTGGAGGGATTGAAAGCCGCCATGAAACGCGCGGCCGGCGACAATGCCATCCTCTCCTTCCACGACAACTACGACGACGCCTACAAGGAGAGCCCGGCGTGGAACCCGGAGTTCATTGCCCGGGGAGCGGATGGCGAGCTTCAGAAAGGCGGCGTCTGGGCCGGCGGCCAGTCCTACATCATGAGTTTTTACAAGTACGGCTTCGGGCCGGGCCGCGAACGCGTCCGGCGTACGGTGGCAATGACCTCCGTGCGCGGCTCGTATCACATTGACGTGCTCAGCGCCGTGCCGCAGCGGCGCGATTTCAATCCCGACAGCCCCGCGTCGGGCGCGAGGAGTCTCGAGGGCAAGATCGCCATCGTGCGCGAGTTCAACCGCCACGGCGTGGATGTGACCAGCGAAGGGTTCTGCTCGCCCTTTGTCGGGGTTCTGGGCCACGCGTGGCACTTGATGCGCCAGCACGATACCCTCTTCGCGGGCGAAGAACGGATTCCGTTCATCCCGTTCGTCTATCACGGGCGCGCGACCTACGGCGGCGGGCGGCTCAACGATCTCTCCGAGACCCTCCTGTACGGCGCGGCGCAATCGGGCGATTTCGGCAGCGGCACGCGGTTGAGCGAAATCACGGATCGCTACTACCTGATCGAGGTGCCGTGGTTCCTGGTGCGCAACCGCGAGCTGACGGATTACACCGCGAGCGCCGGCATGCGGCGCGTGGGTTACGGGCCAGACTCATTCATCGAAGCCACGGACGACGACCAGCATCATCGGGTGGTGGTCGATGGGCGGCCGATGGTGGTGGATGGGAACGTGTTCGTGCCGGACTGGCGGGGCAGCGCATGGCTCGCCTACTCGCGCATGGGCGGGACATTGGATTTTCCGACACCTAAAGGATGGACGGACGCCGCCAGGGTGAAAGCCATCCTCCTCACCCCCGACGGTCCCGGTGCCACGGTGTCAGTGAAGATGGAGAACGGCCGCATCCGTTTCAACCTGCCGGCGGCCACACCGGCGCGGGTTCGTTACAACTGAAGGATGGAAACAGGAGAAGATTCAGCGTCTATTGGACGTTACCCCGGATGATCTCCAGCATCCGCGGCGAAAGGATCCTGCGGTTATCGTCGTCCACCAGGCTGAAGCGGTTTCCATCGTTGGGCGTGCTGAGATAGTTCCAGACGCAATAGGAAATGCCGTGCTCCTTCAGAAGCCGGATGACGTCGTTCATCCAGTTTTCCCGCGAGGTAATCTGGCAGTGCCGGATGGTCCCGAATTCACCGCACCAAAGGATCCTGTCGGGATGGTCCCGGACGAAATCGAACGCGGGCTGCATCAGCGTCCGCAGGACCCGGATGTCCATCCGGTCGAACCGGGAATAAAACGTGTCCGGGCTTCCGACGAACCGCTTGAATTCCCTGTAAGGCCCGATGTCGCCGGGGTACGCCATTTTCCGGTTGTAGTAGAGCGGAGCCGCCTGCAGGACGCCGCGCTGATGGGTGAACTCGAACGGGTCGTAGAAATGGAAGGTGTAGATGACATTCGCGTCGTCGAAAAACTGCAGGTCCTTGAGCCTGCCACAACTGTTCCAGCACGTGCTCCCGATGACGATTTTCCGGGTGGGATTGACCTTGCGAATCGCCCGGATCGTCCGCTCCGCCAGTGAATTCCACGCCTGCGGGTTCACGTCCCGGACTTCGTTCATCAGTTCGAACACAATGCTGTTGTTGCCGTGGTAACGGCGCTCGAATTCCATCCAGAGGGAGATGAACCGCTCCTGCAATCCGGGATCGTCCATCAGGGAGACCGGCTCGGGGATATCGCAGTAGTTGCCGACGGCCTTGTGCAGGTTCAACACCACATTCAGATGGGCTTGCTGACACCAGTCGATGAAGTTGTCCACGAGGCGGAAGACCCGCTCCCGATAAACGCCGGGTTTCTCTTCGAGAACAATCTGGTCGAACCCCAGGCGGATGTGATCCATGCCGAACGAGGCGATATTCCGGACATCCTCTTGTGTGATGTAGGTGTCGAAGTGTTCAAAGTCGCCGGGCGAAAGGTTCAGCTTCCACTTGTCCGGCAGCACGTTGAACCGCTTGTAGTTGGTCAGCCAGCCGCCAATGCCCATGCCGTGTTCGAATCCCACAAACGGTCTGGACAATGCCAGCCGGTCACCCGTCCTGGCCGGCACCGTATCTGCCGCCTGAGCCGTGGATACCACCAGCCCGCAACAAGCCACCAGCACCCAGATGTGCGCAATACACCGGTTCATGTTTGCTCCCTTCCTGAATTAGACTGCCGTGGAAGCCCTTGGAAGGGCTGCCTTCAGACCTTGTAGGGCGTGTCGAACGCGTCGCACCAGCGGTAGGCGTGGATCAACGCGAGTTCACCTTCCTTGCCGCCCTTGCTCTTGCCGTGTTCCATCCCGAGCACGCCGTTGTAGCCTTTCTCGTGGAGGAACTTGAAGATGCTGCGGTAGTTGATCTCACCCGTCGTCGGCTCCTTGCGGCCCGGCGTGTCGCCAAGGTGATAGTGGGCGATGTGGTCCCACGCCGCCGTGATGTTGGGGATGAGGTCGCCCTCGGTGATCTGCTGATGATAGAGGTCGTTGACGATCTTGCACGAGGGGCTGTTCACCGCTTTGCAGATTTCCATCGCCTGCGGGATCTTCGTCAGGAACAGGCCCGGGTGATTGCGCGCGTTCAGCGGTTCGAGCGTCATCACACAGCCGGTCGGCTCGACCTCCTTCATGATCGCCTTCATGTTCTCGATCACGTTGGCGGTCATCTGCTCCATGGTCATGCCCTTGACCAGTGCGCCGGGGACGACGAGGAACCATTTGCCGTTGGAACGTTTCAACTGTTCACAGACGCCCTTGAAATGCTTCGCGTACTCCTCCTTCTTGTCCGTGCCCGCGACGAGGCTCTGGCCGCCGAGGGTCGTGCTGCAGTAGGGTCCGCCGAGGGTCATGCCCAGCTTTTCCATCTCTTTGGCGATCTTCTCCTGCAAGTCCTGCGGTTTTTTCAGGAAGCCGCCATCGAGCAACGCCGTGAACCCGGCCTCGGCCATGAAGTTCAACTGCGCAATCGGGTCC
The DNA here is from genome assembly GCA_964482575.1 of uncultured Verrucomicrobiota bacterium. Lineage (GTDB taxonomy): Bacteria > Verrucomicrobiota > Verrucomicrobiia > CAIQCK01 > CAIQCK01 > CAIQCK01. The sequence continues at coordinate 27,780 of CAZAAF010000003.1, forward strand.
TTGCCGGCGTGGGCCTCAAAGGCGCCGAACATGGGCGCGTACTTGAGTTTGAACTTCTTCCCGGAAGTGGCGGACGGTGCCTGCGCCTGTGTGGAGGCGGAGGCCGCCAACCAGCCGGCGGTGGCGACGGCGCCAATGCCCAGAAAGTCCCGGCGATCCAGTTGCGTGTCGTGGGTGGTGTGCGCGTGGCGGATGAACTTGTTCATACGCGCATTGTCCTCAGCGCACGCCGAAGTTCAAGCGCCAATCCTGACGACAAGCCATTCGCGAGTCACGGGACGATGGCGCCGTTTTTTCTCAAGACGGATTTCACCTCGGCGATGTCCACCGCCTTGGGCGTCACGCCCTTCTTCGCCGCCAGGGCGGCGGCGGCTCCCGCCGCCTGGCCGGTTCCCATGCAGGTCGCCTGAATCCGGAGCGCGGACATGGCCAGGCGGTCGCTGCTGATGCAACGTCCGGCCACCATCAGATGATCCACGCCCCGCGGGATGAGCGCCCGCAGCGGGACCGTTGGCAGGATCCCCTCCTTCAACGGGATGCGGACAAAATCCTTCCACTGCGGCTTGTGCATGTCGATTTGATAGCAGGCGTAACAAATGGAATCGTCCCAGGTTTTGCCCCCGAGATAATCCTCCACCGTGACGATATACTCGCCCTTGACGCGCCATGTCTCCCGGACGCCGACTTCCGGGAACATCGTCGTGATCACGGCCGTTTCCCCACCGGGCAGCGAGCGGATGAATCTCAGCATCCGCAACGCCGACTGACGCCCGCGAATATTCGTCTGCGTCCGCAACGCCGCGGTGGAATTGTCGGCGTCAAAGATGTAATTACCGGCCTGATAATGCAGCGAACTCTCGATGCCATGCCGGGCGTCGCCCTCCTGCAAGCGGCCATCCTTGAGCGCCTCCTCGTATCGCCTCTGCAGTTCGTCCTTCCCGAGCTTCTTCAGATCAACCTCGTGCTTGATCGTGTAGTTGAAGGAGCCGGCCATGATTTCCTTCTCCCGCATGCGCTCGGCGCCGGCCAGCGCGCAAAGCGCGCCGTTACCCGTGCAGTCCACCAACTCCCTGCAACGGATGGTCCGGCTTTCCCCCATGGCGGCGGTGACAACCATCCAATGGCAGCCATCTCCCGAATCGTCAG
>CAZAAF010000004.1:0-5874 GCA_964482575.1 uncultured Verrucomicrobiota bacterium
GAGGAAGGGCCCGTCTCCCTGGGCCACGGCCTCGATGCGGTCGTTGGGCTTGAGACGCTTGTCGAGGTCGGCGGGGCCGCCCGGCACGAGGCTGACCACCTTGGCGTAGCCGTCCTCCGAGCGCAGTACCGCGCCGATGCCGAACAGCGACATCCGCATGCCGATCTCGAAATCCTTCAACTGCGAGGCGCCCAGATAATCGGAATGCGGATCGTAGGCGTGGCAGAGGGCGTTGAGGTACAACTCCAGCACGTCGCCGGTGTCCATTTCCCGCATCGACTTCAACAGCCGGTCGTACCGGCGTGTGAGCACGCGGACGGCCTCCTCCGGCTTGGTCTTGTTCAGCGATTCCTGCAACAGGTCGTATTTGACGCGCTCGCGCCAGAGCTTGGCGCGCTCGGCTTCGTCGGCGGGCCACGGTGCCTTCGTGCGATCGATCACGATGGTCTCCTTGCCGTCGAACTTCATCGGCTGTTTGAGCGCCTCCTTGGCCACCGTCACGGCCTCATCAATGCGCTGCTGGTAGCGGGCGAAAATGTCGAACCCCGGCTGCGTATCGCCGACGCGCGTCCGCTCCACCAGCAGGGGCAGGAAGGCATCAAAACCCTTCAGGTCGCTTTGCAGGAAGAAAAGCCGGTTGTAATCGAGCGACTCGATATAGCGGTCAAGGAACCGTTTGGCGGCCTCCGCGTCCAGCTTGTGGTGTGAATAATGCGCGTGCTCGAAGAGCTTGACGGTGAGCCCGGTGATGGCGCTGGCGTCCGGCGTGGGCTGCAACGGCTTCCCCATCACCACGGCCGCGGCCAAACACCATGCGATTAACCAACCGAATCGTTTCATAAACATCAGAGTTCACTATTCTTGCTCATCGGCACGTTTCAGGCAAGTCACAAGCGTCCGGTGCCAAAAATATCAAAAAAGTTGTCCTTGCGCGCCGCGCCCGCACGGGCCGGAAGTCTGGCAGGGGATTGGGCTAGAATGCCGGCGGCGGGCCGAGCACGAATTCCAGCCCCTTGCGCATGCTGACCACGCTGCCGATCTGGTGGCCCAGCCCCCGCTCGTCAACCAGCAGCACCCGGAATCCATCCTTGCGCAACGCCCGCTCAAGGTCCTGGCTGTCGCCGTAGTTGAAGTCATTCGAGCCGGTGATCAGCACGAACTTCGTGTTCCGGCGCGCGGCGGCGACGAGGGCCGGCGTGACCCCGCCGGCGAAATCGTGGTTGATGCCGCGGTGGTGGAGGCCGGGTTTTTCGGAGGCGGGGTAGTCCTCATAATACATCCCGCCGCACCACGACACGGCGCCGCACCAGAACTCCGGTTGCACGAAACAGCCCACGGCGGACTCGCGCCCGCCGCCCGACAGCCCGCTCAACAGCCGGCGGCGCGGGTCGATGGCCAGGCTCTTGCTCAACTGCAGCGCCCCGCACGCGAGCAGGCCCAGACGCCGGTCGGTCTCCGCGTCGTTGCCGCAGCGCGCCGCGGACAGTACGATCAACCGGAACTCGTCGAACAACGGCGCGAATCTCCGCGGCGTGGGGATTTCGTCGCTTGGGGTGATCCAGCCCAGCAACCCGCACGGCCGGTCGGGGCGATACGTCCGGGGGATGTACACCTCGAACCGCTCGTCCTTCGGCGTGAACGTGTAATTGAGGAATGGCGGCTTGTCGGGTGGTACGGGCAGTTCCCTGAACTTCAAGTGCCGCCAGCCGGGCTTGGTGTCCACTTCCGGGGTCGCCAGCATCGCCGCCGGTGTCACTGGACGGGGGGCGGGCGGGAGCGGCGTGGACACACGGAGGGTGGTCGGCGGCGTGGTCGCGTGGGAGGGAGAAAATTGGGCGGACGTCAGGGCGCTGGCCGGCACTTGCAACATCGCGACCGTGCCGTTGGCCAGCACGACGCGCACCGTGGCCGTGTTTCCACTCGCGCTCATCACCGTCACCGGCTGTCCCGCCGCCAGGGTCAGGGTCTGGCCGCCGACGGATACCTGGGTGGGATGCGCGATCACGCCGGCCGTCTGGGCCTGGCCGAGGATGCACGAGGCGAACAGCAGGCCTGCCAGCGCGGGGAAGGCGCGGCATGGGTTGAACAGCCGGCGGCTCATGGCGGGGAGTCTAGTCAAAATGAAAACAACTGGCAAACGGGGAGTGGAGGAAGTTGAAGCACGAAGAGGACAAGCGTCTTGTCCTGCATTTCGGCGCACGCACGCTTTTGTACAAGGTGGATCGCGGCCTCCGGACGCGATGGATACAGACGAGAGATAGGGCGCGCTTGAAAAGGGCGATGCGCGACTCGTAGCGCCCTGATTTCATTTCTCAATAGCCCAACGAGGGAAGAGGCATCCCCCGTAGCCCCCGACGTCAGGAGGGGAATGAAACGGGACTCGTAACAAGATGGCGTCTTCCGTGCATTTCCTGGATACACCTTTTCCCAAAAGCGGAATATGCATTCCTGCCATCCCCACGCCGGCATCGCCGTGTTCAGAATACACTTGCACGCCACCGCCGCCGGCTCATAGTGAACGTCACCACCTATGAGCGGAAAAGATCTGGAAGTCTGGACCCTGCAAACCCTCTGCGACACCGCCATCCTGATGTCCATCACCACGTTTGTGCTGCACACCGGCCGCGGCTACTTCGAGCGCACCGTGCGGCAGCTACAAGGGAAGATGGCCGAGGAAATCTGGTGGGTGACGTACCTGCTCCTTCGCGACGCCAGCCTGTTCGCGGGCGTGCTGATCGGATTCATGCTGTTGAATCCCGACATCATGGCCGACATCAAGATCGCGGTGCCGTTCGTGCCGCTGGCCACCGTGTTGATGGCGTGGGCGGGCCTGGTGAAACTCACCAGCCGCGGCCAGAACGACAACGCCTCCCACCAGCGCGCCACGACGTTGCTGGCGGCGGCCGCCGGACTCAACACTCTCGGCTACACGCTGGTGATGGAAGGGCCGGACGTGGGCGAGTACGGGCACGCCAAATGCGCCCTCTGGCAGATGCTGCGATCCTTGAAGTCCAACACCAACCACGACCTGGCCATCTGGAGCTTCTACATTGGCTTCACCGCGGTGGTCGTGCTGGTGATTGCGTTTGTGTTGAAATCGCGCCGCCCGCAACCGGCGGAGGAATCGCCGCTGCCATACCGCCGTGGACCGACGCCGCCGGGTGGATCAATATAAATACCATGTTCAATTTCTTCTGTTGTCGAACCGTTTCCCATCGCGGCATTTATTGTCTGGGTCTGGCCCTCGTCTGGCTGACGGCGGGCGCGGTTATGTCGTCGTCGTCGGACCTTTGGGAACTCGCAAAGAGCAAACAATCGGTCCATCGGTTCTCCACCTTGATCACCGCGCAGAACGTGCGCGACCTGCTCTCCACCGATGAGAAAATCCGCCAGGCCGTGGCGTGGTGCAAGGCCACGGGCGTGACGAAGGTCTATGTGGAGTCGTTTCGCGGCGGCTATCGCGCGGAGCGTGCCACGCTGCTCCACGCAAAGGAACGGTTTCTTGCAGAGGGCATCGCGGTCTCCGGTTGCGTCACCACCACGCACGTGGGCAAGGCGTCCACGGGATGGTCCGATACCATCTCTTGTTACACGGACCGTGCCACGCAGGAGAATCTGCAGGCGGTGTTCGAATTCACGGCGGGATTGTTCGACGAGATCATGATCGATGATTTTTGGTTCACCGACTGCCAGTGCCCGGAATGCGATGCGGCGCGACGGGCCAAAACGGTCGTCGTGGGGGAACGCCAGTATCCCGTGACGGGCGACACGTGGGAGGATTACCGCTGCGAACTGATGGCCCGCCTGTCGCACGACCGCATCCTGACCCCGGCCCGGCACTTGAACCCGAACGTGAAGATCATCATCAAGTATCCGCAGTGGTACGACGAGTTCCACCAGCGCGGGTATGAGGTGATCCGGGAGACGGCGGACTTCGACCGGATATGGGTCGGCACGGAGACGCGCGATTACCGCGACAAACAATGGGGTGGTACGCCGCAGTATGAGGCGTTCTTCATCATGCGCTGGCTCGGCGGCATCGGTGGCGCGAAGTGCGGCGGCGGCTGGTTCGATCCCTACGGCACCACGGAACGCACGTATGTGGAGCAGGCGCGCCAGACGGTGCTGGGCGGCGCGCGCGAATCGCTGCTCTTCTGTTACGGGTCGCTGCTGGAACACACGGGGCCGAAGAACGTCGGGGCGCTGCGGGCGGCTCTTCCCGAATTGCTGGCGGTGGCCGAACAGGTGGCGCGCCGGAAACCGGCCGGCATCGCGGCGTACAAGCCGGCGAACAGTCATCCCGAGAAGGAGCGGCGGGTGTTTGATTTTGTCGGCATGATGGGATTGCCGCTGGCACCGTGTCATGCGTTTCCCACCAACGCGCCTGCGGCGTTCTTCTCCGTGCACGCGCTCAAGGACGCGGACCTGGCGGGCAAGCTGGCCGGGCTGGCCGCGTCGGGCAAACCGGTGTTGATCACGGACGGTCTGGTGGCGCCGCTGGCGTGGACGCTCCAGCCCGACCGGCCCAATGTCCGGATCCTGCCGGTGAAGGGCCAGCCGGCGTCGTTGCTGGAGCTGCCGCCGAAGGAGCTGGACGCGGTGCGCGATGCCCTGCTGAAACCATGGAAGCTCACGTGGCGCGCGCCGAATCGCGTGGCGCTCTATCTGTTCGAGGACGGGAGCTGGGTGGTGGAGAACTTCAACGATACGGCGGCGGCGGTGCGGTTGAACGGCGAGTCGTTCAACGTGGCCGCGCGCGGCTGGGTCTGCCGGTGGAAGTGAGGAGGGAACGATGGCATCCGAGGAAACGAAGGCTTTACGAACGCCCCATTCGGTGTTACCGGTTTTTCCGATGAGCACAACGCCCATGTCCGCACCCAAGAAAGTGAATTTGCGCCGGCCCGGCATCATGGAGGCCGTGCAACAGCAGGTGGAGCAGCACTACCGTAGCGTGGTGGTGGAGAAGCTGCGCGCCTCCGGCAACGTGTTGTCCGCGGCGGGCCTCACCGTGCGGCTGGCCAAGCAGTTCGGCTTTTGCTACGGCGTTGAGCGCGCCATCGACCTCGCCTATTCGGCGCGGAAGGTTTTCAAGGACAAGAAGATCTACATCCTCGGCGAGATCATTCACAACCCCGAGGTCAACGAGCAGATCGGCCGCATGGGCATCAAGTCCCTCGCCGGCCCCAACAGCGAGGCGTCGCTCGACGACGTGACGGCCGACGACGTGGTGATCGTGCCGGCGTTCGGCACGGAGGTGGACACGATGAGCCGGCTGCAGGCCATCGGCTGCCAGCTCGTGGACACGACCTGCGGCGACGTGCTCAGCGTCTGGAAACGCGTGACGCAATACGCCACCGAGCAGATCACCTCCATCATCCACGGCAAGGCGTGGCATGAGGAGACCAAGGCCACCAGCTCGCGCGCCCTGGCGAAGGGGCCCGGCCATTACCTCGTCGTGTACGACCTCGCCGAGACCGATTACGTCTGCAACTACATCCGCCACGGCGGCGACCCGAAGGAGTTCCTGAAAAAATTCGAGGGCGCCCACTCGCCGGATTTCAATCCCGACCGCGACCTCCAGTGCATCGGCCTGGCCAACCAGACGACCATGCTGCGCAGCGAGACGGAGGATGTGCAGCGGCGGTTGCGGCAGGCGATTCTCGACCGCTATGGCGAGAAGGATCTGGTGCAGCGCTTCCGGTTTTTTGACACGATCTGCGGCGCCACGCAGGAGCGGCAGGATGCCATGCTCAAACTGGTGGATGAGCTCCTGGATCTGGTCATGATCATCGGCGGTTACAACTCGTCCAACACGGGGCATCTGCATGAAATAGCAGTCGAACGCACGCTGACTTCGTTTCACATTGATGGGCC
>CAZAAF010000004.1:5884-10556 GCA_964482575.1 uncultured Verrucomicrobiota bacterium
CGGCAGGATGCTCTGGACGAACTGCTTGCGCAGCCGCTGGACCTGATGATCGTCGTTGGCGGTTACAATAGCAGCAACACCTCGCACCTGGTGGAAATGTCCGAGGGACGGCATCCCACCTATTTCATCAAGTCCGCCAGCATGATCGTCTCCGACAGGATCATCCGGCATTACAGCCTGAAGGTGCAGAAGGAGATTGAGACGCAGGACTGGGTCCCGACGCGCGGCTCGATTTCCATCGGCGTCACCGCCGGCGCGTCATGCCCGAACAACCTGATCGAGGAGACCATCCGCCGGTTGTTCGAGTTGCGCGGCGTGTCGCTGGAAAACCTGCTGGCCTCGTAGCCGGATAGGCATCCCACCGGTCCTCATGAGGCGGAGTGATTGTGCGCAGGCGTGCAAGCCTGCCTCTGGATTCACCCGCGAATGGATGGGCTTCCTATTTGATGCCCGTCGCCTTGAAGAACGTGTAGCAAAAGACGCCGTCCGGTTCGGCGGCGCGGTATAGGCCGGCGATTCCCTGGTCGAACGTGGCGGCCTCCATCAACCCCGCTTCCAGCGCGCGCTCGCGCACGCCCTCGATCATGGCGGTGAACGTCTTCTTCGTGAACCCCTCGACCAGTTCCGGCCGGCTCGCATCCACATAGACCATCCGGGGCGAGACGCGGACCGTATGGTAGCCGGCGGCGACGAGCAGGGGATACAGTTCGCGGCCGATCATCGAGTTGCCGCCCGCGCGGCGCTGCAGTTCCACCTGGCACTGGATGGCCCGGTGCGCGGCGGCGTTGTCCGGGTGGAAATAGGTCGAGCCGTGGTCGCCCTCGATGACCGTGAGGGTACCGCCGTCCTTGAGCAGGTTCTTCAGGACGCGCAATGCCTCCACCGGCTGCGGGAGATGTTCCAGCACGAAGCAGACAAACACATGGTCGAACGAGCCCGGATCGAACGGCAGATGAAAGATGTCCGCCTGTTGAAACGTGACGTTGGCCAGGCCGGCGGCGGCCACGCGACGCCGGGCTTCGGCCACCGAGGCCTCGGAGATGTCCACCGACGTGATGGCGGCCTTCGGGCTGTTCCGGGCGAGCGTGACTGTCTGCGCGCCGACGCCGCATCCGGCCTCGAGCACACGGCTGCCGGCGGGATAGGTGGTGTCCGCATGCAGCAACTCCTCCAGCGTGGACGCCTGGTCGCGGAGACGGGTGTTTTCCCGGGGATGATAACCGTGGACGTAGGAACCTTTCATGGTGTTCGGTGGGCGGGTCGGCGACAGGAGATGCGCGTCACGATTTCAGGAATCGCACGGCGACAGGATACCAGAGCGGGATGTGACCGCGCTTGAGGGGCGTGTGGCTCAGCCGGGCCAGCGGCTGCGAATCGAAGGAGTTGGTGCCCGGCGTAGGCGAGGCTACGTACTCATCCAGATAGAAACGGGTAAAGGGTGTGAACAGGTCCGAAACGGTCTTGGTGGTCAGGTAATGTTCGTGGAACCGGACCTTGGCGTGGTACTCGAACGTGGCGACAAAGCAGTCGCCCTGGAACGCTTCATTGATGGCCCTCGTGATGCCCTCGCGGATCGGCGGTTCGATGTGCTCGAAGACCGACACGCAAGCGATATGCGTCAGGTCCTTGTGCATTTCCAGCAGCGCCTTCAGCTCGGCGTGGGCACAGGTCGAGTTGACGCTCTCGACGTTGCCCTGCGCGGGCGTGCCGGCGTTCGGGTCCATGATGATGACGCGCTTCACCTCCTGCGCGAGGATGTCGCCGAGGAACCCCACGCCCGTGGCGGGCGATGCGCCGCCGATGTCGAGCACGACGGACTCCGGCGTGAGGTCGAGCAGTTCGATGGCCTTGAAGTATTCCCAGAACCGCTGGCTCATCTTGCCGCCGCCGGCGCGGCCGAACACATGGCCGTCCCACTCGGCGGGATGTTCCTTGGACCCATAGCGTTTCCACAACTCCTGCTTGAGCCGGCGGGTGATGTTCGTGGTCATGGCGCGACGGGAACTTCACCCCTTCCGGCCCGGCGCGTCAAGCCGGCTTTCGCGACAGGGTGGGGACGCAGAGGGATGGCAGGAAAATGGGGGCAGGAATATGTCCCAATCTTCCTGCCCCCATTTTCCTGCCATCGTCCTTCTCGTCGTCGTTGTTCAATTCATTTTTGTCGGCCCGTCAACCACACGAAAAGACGCTAAAGGGAATCAGTCAGACTGGCCCTACAACGCTCGGTGCTCCACACTTTACGTTTTACGTTTCACGCTTCACGTCCGCCGCGGCAGGAGACGCCGGGATTTGGGCAGGCGGCCGAATTGCTGGCCGATGAACATCGAGAGGAAGGAATCGAGCTGGCGATATTGCGCGGCGGTCAGCCGCAGGCGCCCGAGGTGTTTGTTGTCGAGAAGGTCGCCGACGATCCGCCGCGTGCCGGGATCGAGGTCGAGCTGCGCCGGATCGGGACGGAAACCGAGACAGTCCAGCGCCAGCAGCTCAAACAGCGGTACGGAGAGCGGCGTGAGAGCCCCTTCGTCGAGTGCCGTGAGCGAACCGGCCAGCAATTCGAACAACTCCGGCACGGGACCTTCCGGTTCCGTGGCGAGATCCACCAGTTCGCAGAAGTACCCCGCCGTGGTGAAGGCGTCGAGCCGCTCGCGGATGTGCGCGAACGGGTTCTCGACGTAGCACTCGCTCAACGTGTGCAGGTCGCCATGGCGGCTGGGAACGAAGACGATGTCGTTGAGATAGAAGAGGTCGAGCTTGCCCGAGAACGGGCCCTTGCGCCGGTACGCGCCCTTGGCGACCGTCCGGACCTTGCCAACATCCCGCGTGAACCACGTGACGATGGCGCTGGTCTCGCTCCAGTCCGTGGTGCGCAGGACAATGCCGGATGTGTCGGTCGCTGCCATGGACGAAGCGTAAAGCGTGAAGCGTGGAGCGTCGAGCGTGAAGCGTCGAGCGTGAAGCGTGGAGCGTGGAGCGTGAAGCGTGGAGTGTGCACGGGGGGGCAACGTAGAGGCGCGGATGTGAATGAAAACATTGCGAACCTCTGCGGTCTCTGCGCTTCTGCGTTGAGTTTGCGTATTCATCAGGTTAGCGGTCGGACTTCACAGTTCCTGCCGCGCATTGCAATCCCGAGCCTCCGGGTGCTAGATTCGGTGCTCATGAACCGAGAGCTTCTCTCCGTCATTTCTCATTTCCCAGTACTTCTCGTTATCGGTTATCTGGCCATGCCCCTTGCCACTGCTGAATCCGACTCCGCGCCGGTGTTGCCTCCTGTTATCGCGGAGCGACTTAAGGGCCATGACCTGGCAAAGATCGAAGAGTTGAACTTGAGTTTCTTGGAAATCCGCGACGAAGACTTGGTTGCCCTCAAGCCGCTGACGCAGTTGCGTGGGCTTTGCCTCAATGCCACGAAAGTCAGCGATCCGGGGCTGGAGCATTTGGCGGCGCTGACGAAGTTGCGATGGCTTAAACTCTTTGCCACACCGATTACTGACGCGGGGCTTGCACATCTGAAGCGGTTGACGAAGTTGGAGATGCTTGACCTCGGGAAAACGAAGGTCGGCGACGCGGGACTGGTGCATTTGGAGCCGTTAACGCAGTTGAGATCTCTTAACCTCGATGGCACGCAAGTTACCGATGCGGGGTTGGTGCACTTGAAGCGGATGACGAACTTGCGATGGCTTGACCTCACCGACACGAAGGTTAGCGACGCGGGGCTGGAGCATTTGAGACCGCTGAAGCGGTTGGCGGATATTTGCCTGGATGGCACAAAGGTCAGCGTCGTGGGCGATAAACTCTGGGGCCGGAACCGTGCAATGGTCATAGAGTTGGACTTGAATAGCTCGGACACCCATGATGACGACCTTGCTGGCCTCAAGCCACTGACGCACTTGCAGAAGCTTGACCTCTCGTGGACGAAGGTCACCGACGCGGGGCTGGTGCATCTAAAGCCGCTGACGCAGTTGAAGGAGCTTCACCTCAGCGATACGCAGATCGGCGACGCGGGGCTGGAACATCTGAAAACATTAACTCGGTTGAAGGCGCTTTACCTCGAAGGCACGAAGGTGACCGACGCAGGGCTGGAGCATTTGGCGGTGCTGACGAAATTAGAGTGGCTTGATCTCTCATGGACGAAGGTCACCGACGTGGGAATAAATGCACTTCAGAAGCACCTGCCGGAGTGCGGTATTAGCTGTTTTCGCCCCTAAGAGAACGTTGGTGGGAGGTGGCTGGAGAGTGTCACAGTATGCCGGAGATGCAGGTCAGCGGCAGACGATTTTGAATTCTAGATTAACTTCATTCGTCTCGCGGACTCACCTTTGGATTTTGGATTGCTGAAGGATGCGCCGCTCGGCAGACCGCATAATCCGCCGTTGCGCGGGGGTGAGATCGTCGAGGCCGGCGAGGTGGAGGAGGCCGTGGACGAGGTAGAGCGCGAGTTCGTCGTGGGGACGGCGGCGAAGCTGGCGGGCGACGATGACGGCGCGCTCGGCGCTGACGACGATTTCTCCAAGGCCGTCGCCGAGGTCGAAGCTGATGACATCCGTCGGCCCGGTGTGATTAAGGAACTGCTGGTTGATGACCGCAATAGTGGCGTCGTCCACGAGGGCAACGCTGAGGTCCTGAATTCGTAGCCCGCCACTCCGTGGCGGAATTTGATGACCCGCCACGGAGT
>CAZAAF010000004.1:10566-11369 GCA_964482575.1 uncultured Verrucomicrobiota bacterium
TCCGCCCCCCCCCGGGTGGGGGGGGCAAGGATGCGGCGGTGCGCCCCCCCCGCGACCGTATCGGCGGCGATGGCCGCCACCGCCTCGCGCAAGAACCTAAGCCACTTTGCTTTGTGGATCGGCAGATGACGCTGGCGGTTGCTCAGGCTGATGTTCAGCGGCGGTCGCGGGCTTTTCATCCTGGGGGTAGGCGATGCGGGTGTGCCACATGTTCAACAACGTCTGCGTGAAATGGTCGGCAATGACCCGCAGTTCATGGACGGTCAGGCTGCACTCGTCCAACTGGCGGTCCTCGAAGCGCGCGGTGATGATCTGCTCGACCATGGCGCGGACCTTCTTGGGCGCGGTGTTGGGCAGCGAGCGGGCGGCGCTCTCGACGGCGTCGGCGAGGCTGATGATGGCGGACTCGCGCGAGTTCGGTTTGGGATAGCTGTACCGGAAATCGCTTTCCGTCGGGATTCTGGGGGCGGGCGCGTCGGCGTTGAGGGGATGGATGACGGTGGAGGCTTCTTGGGCGGCCTTGCGGGCCTTGTGATAAATGGACGTGGCCACGGTGGTGCCGTGATGTTGCACGATGGCGTCCACGATCGGCGGGCTGAGCCGGTGCTTGATGGCCATTTCCTTGCCGAGGCGGACGTGCTCGTTGAGAATCTGGAAGCTGGCCGCGGGGGACAGCCGGTCGTGCGGGTTGAACCCCGGCGTCTGGTTCTCGGGGAAATACTGCGGCTGGGTGGTCTTGCCGATGTCGTGGTAATAGGCGCAGACACGGGCCAGCAGCGGGTTGGCGCCCACGGCTTCGGCGG
>CAZAAF010000004.1:11379-26614 GCA_964482575.1 uncultured Verrucomicrobiota bacterium
CCTGCCGCAGCGCGTGGCCGCCGGTGCCGAGGAACGACGCCTCGGTGCGCTTCACCGGCGCGCGCTCCGGGTCGGTGAACGCGGCCAGCTCGCTCGCGCCATCGGGCGAGGCGCCATCCGGCAATTTAGCGCCCACGGCTTCGGCGGCGCGTTCGGCGAGGTTGGCCACGACGAGGCTGTGGTGATAGGTGCCCGGCGCGTTGAGACAGAGTTTCTTCAGCAGCGGGTGATTCAGGTCCGAGAACTCCAGCAGCCGGATGTCCGTGGTGATGCGGAAGATGGATTCGCAGACCGGCAGCATGCCGCTGGCGAAGAAGACGGTGAGCATGCCGTTGATCAGGCCGGCCACCGCCTGAACCAGGACGACGTCGGCGGAGACGTGCGTGATGGCCGCGAGCAGGCCGATGCAGAGGAGTTCCGCCACGGTGATGGCGGCGCCCGCCCGCACCAACTGTGACCGACGCCGCATGTGCCGCGTGAAATAGACGCCGACAAATCCGCTGACCATGCTGGTGACCAGCAGGGGGAAGCTGTCGCCGGCCATGAGGGCGGTGAACACGCTGACGAAAACCGCCATGAACACGCCGAGCGACGATCGCAGCAGCGCGCCCACCAGCAGGGGCGCCAGCGCGGCGGGGATGGCGAACTGGGCCACCGCGAAACTCACCAGGCCGGTGCGGCTGCACAGCAGCATCATGCCCTTCACCAGCGCGAGATTCAGGACGGCGAGGATGGCGATCAGGCACATCCGGCGCGTGTCGCGGAACGTCTTGGGGTGATTGCCCCAGAGATACCCGCAACTGGCGATCAGCACCACCAGCATCAGCAACGCCCGGCCGTAGATTTCCATCCGGCGCGCCTCCGGGGGACGCAGGCGGGTCAGTTCGGTGTTGTACGCCCGAAGCAATTCCAGCGATTGCCCGGTGACTTCCTGTCCCTGAAAGACGATGGTCTGGCCCAGCGTGACGTGGAGGAACACCGGCTGCACTTCCTTGCGCCGGGCGTCCTGGCGGAGCTTGGTTTTTTCCTGGTCGAACCGGAGGTTGCCCTGCAGGGCGTCCGCGGACAACTGGCGCCAGGCGATGAGCGCGGGCCGGGCGTCGGGCACCACGTCGATCAGTTGAATCTCGAACGCCTGCACCGCTTCCGTCATCGTTCGCAGCGAGGCGATGTTGACCGTCTGTTCGCCGGGCGCGATGATGATCTGTTTGTTGCTGCCGCCAACGGAAATCTCCAGGCCGGCGCGGTCGGGGGCGATGCCGGCGATGGCGATCGCACGCAGGAGCCGTTCGGCTTTCGGCAGGCGGTCGTGGTAGTACACGAAGCGGGCGAAGGCGGCGGCTTCCTCGTTGTTCAGCTTGTACAGCGAACTTTCATTCCACCGGTCGAGGGCTTCCTGGGTGCGGCCGGCGTTGAGCCGGTCGGCAAACAGCGTGATGCGCCGCCAACTGTTCTCAAAATTCTCGAGCCGCAGTTGCCAGACCGGCGGCACCGCGGCGGCCGCGCGCTCGCGTTCGGCCTCGGTGGTGACCAGATCCTGGAAGTCGAAGTCGATGTTGGAGATGACCGTGCGGGGCGAACGCTGGCCGGGCGAGAGGTCCACCAGGCCGCTGAGGTCGCCGAGGGAGAACAACCCCACCAGCGCCAGGTACGTGGCGGCCAGGAGCACCGCGCGGGCCAGGAAACTGTAATTCAGCCGTCGCGCCGGGGCGGCGGGGATGGGGTGCGCCGTGCTCATGGTTGGGGGGCGGTCTTGCCGGACGGCTGGAGTTTGAGTTCCTCCTGGCCGCGATGGCGGTACTCCTCATACCGCTTGATAATCTTCTGGACCAGTTCGTGACGAACCACGTCCTTCTCCGAGAAATAACAGAACGCGATGCCGGGCACGTCGCGCAGCACCTCCTGAACCTCGATCAACCCCGAGCGTTTCGAGGAGGGAAGGTCCACCTGCGTCACGTCGCCCGTGATCACGCACTGGGAATCGAAACCCAGCCGCGTCAGGAACATCAGCATTTGCTCGGCCGTGGCGTTCTGCGCCTCGTCGAGAATCACGAAGGAGTTGTTCAGCGTGCGCCCGCGCATGAAGGCGAGGGGCGCGATTTCGATGACGCCGCGCTCCACGTGCTGCTGGATCTCGTCCACCGGCATCATGTCGTACAGCGCGTCGTTCAACGGGCGCAGATAGGGCGAGACCTTTTCCTCGAAGGTGCCGGGCAGATAGCCGAGCGACTCGCCCGCCTCGACTGCCGGCCGGGCGAGGATGATGCGCGAGACCTGGTCGTCCTTGAACGCCGAGACGGCGGTGGCCATGGCGAGGTAGGTCTTGCCCGTGCCGGCCGGGCCGATGCCGAACACGATGTCGTGCGTGCGGATGGCCTCGACGTACAACTGCTGGCCGTGGGTCTTCGGCGCCACCGGCCGCTTGCGGGGCGAGACCTCGATCTTGTTGGCGAACATCTTGCGCAGGTTGGCCGTGCCCCCGCGGCTGACGGATTGCAGGGCGTAGTTGAACTCGTGCTTGCGAATCTGGATGCCGTTCTCGCGCGCCTCGCGAAGTTCCTCGAAGAGATGCAACACCTGCTCGATCTTCTTCTCGTCGCCTTCGATCTTCATCCAGTTGTCCCGGGCGACGACGTGGACGGCGAGGACCTCCTCCAGCTTCTCGAGGTTGCGGAGGTCGTCCGCATACAGCGCGCAGAGTTCGCGCGGATCGTCAAATTGGAGAAGATGGCTGGCCATGGAGAGTGACGGGTAACGCGTGACGGGTGAAAACGCTGTCAGGGAAGCGTGGCCAGGCCGGCCATCAGGCGCTGGTAGAGCGGGTCAAGCCCTTCGGGAATGACCTTGGTCTCGCCCAGCACCGGCATGAAATTGGTGTCCCCATTCCAGCGGGGCACGATGTGGATGTGCGCGTGATCGGCAAAACCCGCGCCGGCGGTGCGGCCGAGATTCATGCCGATGTTGAACGCCTCGGGGTTGATGACCGCTTTCAGGAGCTGCTTGCAGCGGCGGGTCAACAGCATCAGGTCGGTCAGTTCGGTTTCCGTCAGGTCGTCGAGTTCGCCCGTGTGCTTGTAGGACGCCACCATGAGATGGCCGGGATTGTAGGGGAACAGGTTCATCAGGGCGAAGCAGGTCTTGTCGCGGATCAGGATGAAATTCTTCCGGTCGTCATGAACCTGCGGTTTGGTGCAAAAGATGCAACCGTCGTCCGTCTTGTTCTTAATGGCCGCTTGGATGTACTGCATCCGCCAGGGCGCCCATAGGTGTTCCATAAGTTCGGCGAACCATACCGAAGGGCCGCCGGCAAGTCAATGCACCTGCGGCCGGCCCCGGGAAGGCCCCGTGGCGGGCGAAAACCCGCAAAAAAGTCCCTGGTGACGGGTGCCCTCCGGCGCGTTTCCGCGGCGGAGAGACCGGGAAGGTCGCCTGTTGGCAGGGCCGGAAACCGGGACGAAGAACCGCCGGAAAAGCGCCGCCTGCCGGTGTTCCTGCTTGCGCTTGGCGGCGGCGCGGCGTAGCGTGTCGGCCTTTCGCCCTCCATAAGGGCGGCGTGCACAACCAAAGGAACAATGACATTGAAACACTGGAAGCAGATCTTGCCGGCAGCTTGCGGACTTGTGGCCGCGTGCGCACTGGCGCAAACCCAACCCGCCGCGCCCGCTCCCGGCAATCCCGAGGAACCGGTGGCCAAGGTCAATGGCAAGCCGATCACCCGCGGTCAGTTGGATCAGGTGATGGCGAGCAATCTGCAGATGCTGCAACAGCGGGGCATGCAGGTTACGCCGGAACAGCGGCTGGGCTATGAGCGGCAGGTGCTCGGCAAGCTCGTGGACCAGGAAATCCTGATCCAGGCTTCCAGCAAGACGAAGCTGGCGGACGCCGACAAGAAGGTGGATGCGGAAATCGCCCGCATCCGGGGCAGCCTCCCCGACCCGAAGTTGCTCGAACAGCAGATCAAGGCCGCGGGGTTCACCATGGATCAGGTGCGCGCCGACATCCTCCAGAAGCTGACGTTGCAGGAATTCGTCGAGCAGGAATTCGCGGGCAAGGTCAAGGTCCCGGAGGACCAGATCAAGGCGTTCTATGACCAGAATCCCCAGTATTTCGAGAAGCCCGCGCAGGTGCGCGCCAGCCACATCCTCGTGGCCGTGCCGCTGGGCGCCTCGGACGACGTGAAGATGACCAAGCGCGCGGCGATTGACAAGGCCCGCGAGCGCGTGACGACCGGCAAGGAGGATTTTGCCAAGGTCGCCACCGAGTTGAGCGACGATCCCGGCAGCAAGCAGAACGGCGGCGACCTGGGATTCTTCTCCCACGGCCAGATGGTGCCGGAGTTCGACAAGACCGCCTTCCTGCTCAAGGACGGCGAGGTCAGCGACGTGGTGACGACCCAGTTCGGCTACCACATCATCAAGCAGACCGGTGCGCAGCCCGCGGAGAAGCGCGCCCTCGACCAGATGAAGGACACGATCGAGAAGTTCCTCAAGAAGCGCGATGTGGACAAGATGATCGGTCAGTTCATCGAGACCCAACGGGTCTCGGCGAAGGTCGAAGTCTTGTTGAAGTAGGGCGTTGATTCCCGGATTGGGCGCGGGGCCGGCCATGCGCTGGCCTGCGCCGGTGGCGGTGTGGACAGCAGCCATGTTTCGGCATTCGTTTCTCAGTTTCCTGGCGCGTTGGTTCGTCACGGCGGTGGCGGTGCTTGTGGCATCGAAGCTGGTGGAAGGCATCCACTATGCCGACTACGGCTCGCTGGCGGTGGCGGCCCTGTTGCTGGGCATCATCAATGCGCTGGTCCGGCCGTTGTTGCTGCTCGTGACGCTGCCCGTCAACGTCCTGACGCTCGGCCTGTTCACTCTCGTCATCAACGGCGCCCTGTTTCTGTTCGTGGGCCGGATCGTGCAGGGATTCCGCGTCACGGACTTCTGGGCGGGTTTCTGGGGCGCCATCGTGGTCAGTGTCGTCAGCTTCCTGGTGGGCGCCATTGTCCGGCGGCGGGAACGCGACCTGTAGCAGGGGACGACCGGCCGTTTGGATGGATCGGACGCGTTCCTACAACCGTTCGCGGCCGGCGTAACCGCTGTCTGTCTCGTGCCAGAACTCGATATCTTCTTCCTCCAGTTCCCAGCAGAGAAGCACTTCCCGCTCGTCCCGCAGATGGGGAAAATCCACCAGGCCCCGATTCAGGTCCTTGATTTGAATGCCGCGCGAGGTGATGGTGCGGATACCCTCCTGGATGGCCGCCATCGAGGCGATCAGGTCGCGGACGGTCGGGTTGCCGATATCCCCGCCGGTTTGGGTCATCTGGCGGCTCAGCACCTTTTCACATTCGACGAGCCGGTCGCGGGCGGCATGGATGGCGCCAAAGGTGGCGCGCAATTCCCCGAGCAGACGGCGCGCTTCCTCCACCTCGAAATATTTTTTGAACCGACGGGCCATGGCGGTAACGTAGATGGCGAACCGCCCCGCGGCAAGGGGGCACGGGCGGGGATGGCGAGAAAGGCGTTGCACCCGGGCCGCGGCTGTGGTTGCATGAACGCACGAGCGAAGGAAACACGATGAGCACGTCAAACGTCCGGCAAAACATTGAGGATTTGATCAAGGACTGCGCCTCCATTCCGGAGACAGTGGACCGTTTCCAGAAGAAGGGCGTGATTCTGAGGCCATATCCCCTCGAAGTGTTGTTTGGCAAGGGCGTCACCGCCGCGCTGGCGGAACTGGTGCGGGCGGTGTCCGACGGCACCATCTTCATCCGGGACGTGCATGGTGCCACATGCATGGTGGTGATCTATCGCACGGGGGACCTGATGTATTTGCAGGGTGAGTTCAGCACCCTGGCGCCGGAGTAATACCGGCAGGGGGCGGAAAAGCCGTTGACGCCGGCCGGTGGATGCGTTTACTGTGCGCGGCACTTTGGGCGCGTAGCTCAGTTGGTTAGAGCACTACCTTGACATGGTAGGGGTCACAGGTTCGAGTCCTGTCGCGCCCACCATTTTTTCCTAGGGAAATGGCGGGTTGTAGTTCCCCGTGACAGAAACGTGACAACTCGACGGGATAAAACGAGCCACTTCCGCGATTGCGGAAAGGAAGTCATGCTCGTCCGTCAGTCCGGCGTTTCGGTCAGAATCTTTCGCGCAAAGCGAAAAGGTGTTACCAGCTACCTCATTGCCTATTACCTATACTGCCCAATCTCGCAAAATGGCTTGCGCCATGGGCAAAGCACGCCGGTCCCATCATGCCAGTGGCGCATTTGTCCGACTCTTCCGCGTGGTGCCGCTTGTGGGAGCGGGAAAAGCGCGTGGCGGAAGCTGCCGGGGTGGCGTGGAAGCATAATGCGCTCCGCCACAGCTTCGGTTCGTACCGGCTGGCACAGATCAAGAACGCTGCGGAAGTCGCACTTGAAATGGGCAACTCGCCGCAGATGATTTTCAAACACGACCGCGAATTGGTGACGCCGCGCGACGCGGCCACTTGGTGGGCAATCGAACCGAAACACGCGACCAATGCGGTGTCGATTCAGGGCAAAGCGTGGCAGGTCTAGCTCTGTGTGCTCTATTTCCGTCGCCGAGTCCTTTGTTGCTGAAATCTCACCACAAAGCTAGTCGGCCCGGCACCCGTGGAGTTGTTTTGCCCCAGCCTCGTGGAGAACCAAGGGCAATCCTGGTGGTATTGATTGGGGCATCTCGGTTTGGACTTCGCGAAAGCCAAAATCCTTTTCGTTCACCTGTGTGGCATTCGGGACCTCGACAACCAGGATCTGTTGCTTTCCACGGGTTCTTGTAGACTCCAATGCCATTCGGAGGATTGAGACATCTCAAGTGTCAACGACCAACATCGAGAATATGCAGTTGCGGGAGTCTGAGACTCGCGCGTTGCTTATCAACCGACAGTTGTTGAACGCGAAGTGGAAGCTGGATGATCGCACTCAGGTCCGCTTTGAAGTTCCCGTCGAAAACTACGATACCGCGCCGTGGAACGGGTTTACCGATTTTTGCCTCTATGACCACGACGGTTGTGTGCTGGCCGTTATTGAAGCCAAACGGACTGCTCGAAATCCCCGCGAAGGCGAAGAACAACTCCGCCAGTACGTCACCGAGATAGCGAAGAAGCAACCTTTCGCGCCCTTCGGATTCATGTCGAATGGACTGAACGCCTATTTCTGGGAAGTGGGCGAGGCGCATCCCCGCATGGTGGCGGGCTTCTTTACGCCCGACGATCTCCAACGCCTTCGGTTCATTCGTGAAAATCGCCAGCCTCTGGGCGGCATCGCCATCAACAATGCCATCATGGAGCGGCCATATCAACACGAGGCCATCCGGCGTGTGTGCGAAGCGTTTACGGTGGGCAAGCGCCGCGCGTTGTTGGTCATGGCGACGGGGACCGGGAAGACCCGAACGGCGATGGGGTTGATTGATCTCTGCTTGCGCAGTTCGTGGGCGCAGAAGATCCTGTTCCTTGCCGACCGGGACGCACTGGTCGAGCAGGCCCTTAACGACGGTTTCAAGGCCCATCTCCCGCATGAACCGCGTGTTCGTATTCACACGGCCAACATCGACAAAGGTAAGCGGCTCTACGTAGCTACCCTCCAGACGATGGGGCGTTGTTTCGAGCAGTTCAGCCCTGGTTTCTTCGATCTCATCATTTTTGATGAAGCCCATCGCTCGATATTCAACCGCTTCACCGAGGTGATCGAATACTTCGATGCGAGGATGATCGGTCTGACGGCCACGCCGGCGGCGTTCATTGACCGGGACACCTTTCGCACCTTCGATTGCCGCGATCAGGCGCCCACGTTCCTCTATACCTACCAGCAGGCCGTGGCGGAAAAACGGCTGGCGGAATTCCGGCTGTTTCAGGCCCAGACCGGTTTTCAGCGCAAGGGCATCCGAGGCGCCGATCTCAGCGAGGAAGACCGCAACGCGCTCATAGAGCAGGGGATTGACCCCGACAATCTCGACTACAGCGGCACGGACATCGAGGCGCTGGTCAGCAACAAGGATACCCTCCGCCGCTACAGTCTCGGCTGCGCGTTGGGCATGAATTTCCGCAACGCCGAAGGGAAACGTGAGATGCTCTGGCCGCAGGACCTGGACGAGATTTTGCTGAAGGGAGAAACGAAGAATGGATTCAGGATTGTTTGACAAGACCGGTGCGGCGAGAGAGACCGTTGCAAGCAGAGTGGCTTGGAAGCCTTTGCCTGATTGTCATTTCGCGAGCAGGTCTTGAACATGGGCGCTTTTGACGCCGCAGGGCGTATGCCGTGCGTTAAACGGGTTGATTAAGAAGGAAATCACTTGCGAGATTGCCTACGGCGGCGGGCAGTTTATGGCGGAATCAGGGCTTCACATCGGAAACTGGGGAGTGGACATCGGCAGCGACTCGGAATGAAAACAACAAACGGAGAATCAAAGGGAAACGCGCGAGGCGAATGTAGGCCACGGCGAGACAACCAACAAGGTCGGGAACACCGACAGTGTGTTTTTGGCGACGGATGTTGCCAATGTGACAACGGCGCCCCCCAACGTCCCCTCTAAAAGGTTGTCCCCACCAGCCACAGGCCTTTTAACAAACTCTCATACTCTTAAAGGGCAGTCCGTTATCAATTCGGCAATGGGTGAAGAAATCATCCCGCTTCAGAGCAACAGCGGGGAAGCTGTTGGGGCAGGGGATGAGGAGCTTGTGGACATTGAAGACGGGCACACAACGAAGGAGGTTGTGTTGCTGAAACGGCTGGAGTGTCTGGTGGGCAAAGAGGGACCGGACGGGATGAAAAAATGGGGTGGCGCATGGAGGAATCTAATCCGCGTCTGTCCCACAGCCGTGCGGGATGCGGTCAACGATACAATTGTGGCTCAACGGGGGGACGATCAAGAAAACTGCTGGTTGCCGGGTTGATGGGAATGGAAAATCATAATGGGAAAATTGGGGAAAATTTCAGTGGTGCAAGACATCGCTATTTGTATGGAAATGTCCGGAACAGGTGGCAAAGAGGTTCTCGGCAGTGCGCTCGCGCTTGAGTTTCATGTTTGTCGATCGTTGAGTTCACGGTAAGTGTCCCCTTCGTCTTAGTCTTGAAGTTTTTTGAGTTTTCATCAAGCATAGCGGTGCTCTGAACTCACTGGGCATAAACACGGTGGGTTTTGCAGGAGCGTTTCTGCGATGCGTGAGGAGGTGGTTGATATTCTTCGAAGAATAAGGAGAGACCATGCACACAATTTTGATAAGGCATCCATGACGAACTTGAGACCTTTGCGTATTTTATTGGCGGATGATCATGAGCTTGTACTCGCGGGTTTGCGGATGGTTTTGGGGGCGCAGAAGGATTGGCAGATTTGCGGTGAGGCGCGAAACGGTCAGGAAGCGGTGGCAAAAGCCGGGCATTTGAAACCCGACGTGGTGGTGATGGATTTCAATATGCCCGTGATGAACGGACTGGAAGCGACACGACGTATTCGCGACCTGTTACCTGAAACCGAAGTGCTGATTCTGACAATGCACGAGTCCGGAGCGTTATCCCGAGAAGCGCTGGCGGTGGGCGCTCGTGGTTTCGTTTTGAAAACGGAAGCCAATGGGCAGTTGGTCGCTGCGGTGAAGAAACTGTCGGAACATCGTATGTCATACAGCGAGGAGGTTTTGGAAAATGCTCTTGGCTCAGCTCAAGAAGCCGGCGCTGCAAGACGACCTTTCGAAAAGCCTCATCCGTCTCTGACGGCGCGCGAACGTGAGGTCCTCCGCATGGTCGTAGCCGGAAAGAAGAGCAAAGAGATTGCAGACGAGTTGAAGATCAGTGTCAAGACGGCAGACGTACACCGAAGCAACATCTTGGGCAAACTGAAATTGAACAACACAGCCGATCTGGTTCGTTATGCCATTCAAGCAAAACTGGTAGACTCCTGAGTTGCCGTGGCCAGGAGACGGCATATTCCTCGCGTTGTTCATGCAGTCTCATACTCCACTTCTCCTGGCATCTGTAGGAATTGTTCCTACAGAAAACCCTTATGCCCAACTAAAGGTTCCTCCAATAGACGGGATTCCTGTGTCCGTGATATTTGTCTGACCGTCGGACAAGGAGTGTGTTGAAGAAGATTTGGAGGTGCAACGGTGAATAAACGCATAACGAGCAGCCAGATGGTCAATAAACGAGTATGGGGTGGGGCGGCTGTTGAGAGCCATGATGGTTTGGAGACATTTGTTGTTTCTCGTTTTTTGATGTTCATGGGCTTGACCATCGGGGCTATGGCCAGATTCACGCGCAACATCTGTGCTTTGTTGCTGACTGTGGCGTGCGCATGGGGCGCGTCCACCAATGAAGGTGGATATTTGATATTCAACGGAAGCAATTATGCGAGCGTGCCCGCCAGCGATGTCCTCACGCCAAGCAATGGAACGTTTGAGATTCTGTTCAAAGCCAACTCCGTTCCGACCAACGATTACTGTGTGGGCAATTGCGGCACCAACGCCGGTTACGCCATTGGGGTTGTCAACAACGGCGGGCCGCTCGTCCATGTGCTGGTCAACAATGTTTCCGCCGGTGACCAGACCAGCGTTACGAATGTCTGCGACGGGAACTGGCATCACGTCGCCATGTGTTGGAATACAACGAACACAACCCTGTGGATTGATGGTGTGTTTCAGACGGGCTCTGGTGGCAACGGGAAATCGCCCTCCACGGGCGGGGGTGATTTGATGTGGGGTACCATTCCTGTGCGCGGTACGAACTTGGGACAGGCGGTGAGCATCGGCGCCACTCGATTGTCCAGGACAGTGTTGCATTCTGGCACAGATAGTTTCACCCCGCCCACGACCTTGACTTCAGGCACAAATACGGTCGGCCTCTGGTTGTTCAACGAAGGTTCTGGAACCAATGCGTTGGATTCCAGCGGCAACGACTACGATGCGACGCTATTCCCGGATTCCAACACCAACTATCCCGCATGGGGGAATCCATCGGAATTGCGCCTCGTCAGTGCAGTCTCTCGCAAGACGCACGGATCGTCTGGCACTTTCGATTTGCCCCTGTTGATTGATCCAAATAACACCACCGTGGAGCCCCGGGCGTCTGGCCCGACCACCATCGTTCTTGCCTTTAATGCGAATGTCGCGGTTGCTGACGGAACATTAAGCTCGAATGAATTTGTCATTAGCAACGCCACGTATGCCAGTTCCAGCATCGCGGGCAGCAATCTCACGTTGAACCTGTCCAGCGTTGTGGATCAATCAATCGTGTCGATTGGAATTACCGGCATCACCACTTCCTCCGGCAAACCGCTCACGCCGCCAAACATCATCCGCGTTCGCGCGCTCTCCGGGGATCCGGACCAAAACGGAATTATCGAGACGGCAGACATGTATTATATCAAGAGCTTCTTGTCGCTGACGCTGACGTCCACGAACTTTTGGTGCGATGTCAACTGCAGCGGCTCGATTAATGTGGCCGACATGCAGATGGTCAAGAACTACGTCGGCCATAGCGCCAGCAACGAGGTCCTAACGCCGGCAACCATTTCCAGCGTCGGGTATACCTGCCAGACGAACAATACCGTGGTTTCGGTCAACCTCGGTTGGCAGGTGAGTCCCGTTCCGGCGTCGGGTTTTTCCATGCATTTGGTTCGGCGGGGTGACAATGGAAATCTGGTGGCTGTAGGTACCCAAGACAGCAACGGCGCGGTCACTTCGCAGTTCGACCTGTCGGCTGGCGAACATCTGGCGTTCTGGGTCGAGTCGTACAACGGCGCTTATTCGAGCAATAATAATAACGGCAGTAGCTACGTGGTTGATGGTGTGCCGTTGATTGGCCTGACCGGCACGTTGAGTTGCACGAATCTGAGCACCGAGAGTGTGGACATCTCCTGGACTGTACAGAACAACAGTTCCTACGCCGCGACGCATACGCTCATCTTCTCCAACCGGGTGGAAACGTTCACAAACGTCTTCACGGATTGTGGCCCGGGAACGACCAATGTGACCTTGACGGTGTCCAACCTGATGGCGGGAGCCAGCTACAGTTTTGAAGCACGGTCTTTTGTGAACGATCCCCATGGATACGGCTCGAATGGTGTTGCAGGTTATTTCGCGGCGACCAACGGCTCCTTCCAAGTGCCGGCACAGTCGCTGGTCCAGATTGTGAATCTGGGGGCTTATAATGTGGGGGCGGACAAGATGGAAGTTTGGTGGGAGGTGTTGAATCCCACCACCAATGAGGTGATCAATACATTCAAGCTGGCCGTCGGGACTCCCACCAACATCGTGTGGGAATCGGGACCGACAACCACCAACGGCACGGTGTATCCATGTAGTTGGAGCTCGACGAACGTTGGTTATTGCTTGTGTCCAACCACCACGTATTACTGCCTTACCGAAGCCGTGTTGAACAACGCGCCGGGGTGTTATTCGTCCAACGTCACCACCGCGTGCAGTGTATTGGAAGTGACAACACCCGCTTGGCTGGACATCCTTCTGTCTCCTTCAGTGACGTTCGATACGAACAACGACTTCACCATTTCGTGGGTGGTGTCGAACTCCTTTACCAATTCCGCTTCGTGGGTGGATAACTGGCTTTATTTTATCAGTTCGGGTGGCACGACCCCGTATGCGTGGGTCGGAAATACCAACGCCACGTATGCGGCCACGGTATCGGGGTCGTACGCAGCACAGCAGGGAGCGGCCTACAGTTACTGGGTCATGCAGACGGCTTTCGACGGTTCACAATTCTATGGTGTGACCAACAATGCCTTCACGACCACCAATTCCAGCAGCACGAATTTCAGTTTGCCCACGCCGTCGGCCCCCCTGCCGACGGCCAATCCTCTGGCTACGACCGAACGGTTCAAGCGAGGCGCTTGGTGGGATCCTACTTATACATCCTTTGTCATTCCACTAAGCCAGCAGAGGGGCGTGAAGCTGGACTCGATGACCAACAATGTGATCAATGGGGCAATCCCCTGGCTGTCCATCGTGCCCCGGGAGACGAACTGGCATTACCAGATGGTTTCAGGGACAAGCGCCAATTACAGCATTCCATTCCAATACCCCATTGCAGCCTTCGGGAGTTCCGTGGGTGGGACGCCTTTGAACGTCGGCCAAAGCTATGGTTTTGGCGCCTATTCCGGCTGTCCTCCCAATGCTTTTGCGGACAACACCGTCCAGGATTTCCGTATTCAGGTGTTCGACAGGTCCTCGTTCGGCCTTGTGGGGTCCATCCCGATATATGCCCCAAGGAAACCGACGGGGACAGTGACATGGTTTGAGGACGGATGGCCTGCCGGGGCCACCGCGTACCAATATGGCGAGACGTGTGCCTGGACCAATTCCCCCGCGCCGCCTGTCGGTTATTGGGCGGTTCAGACATCCATAGCTTCGGGGCCTCACTACCATGGATTTAGTGGCGCTACACAGGTGATGACACCGGGCAAAGGCGACAAGTTGTTTGCCTATGTCTATCTGGATCCGGCTAATATGCCGCAGGAAATCAAGATTGTTTGGCTGGGAACGTGGCTTCAAGGGACGCCTTGGGCTCAACAGATTTATGGGTCGGCGTATTGGGGTGTGTCTGACCTGATTAATACGGGTGTTTGGTCCGTGAGTACAAACATGGGGTCTATGCCCTCTTCGGGCGAATGGGTGCGGCTTGAGGTGTCGGCAGCAGCGTTGGGTCTGGAGGGCATTCCTTTGAACGGCATGTACTTTGGCTTGTATAATGGCGACGCTGCGTGGGGTACGGCCGGCATCGTTGGCGCGACAGAAGATATCGTGTGGTGTGACGATTCATTATTGCCAAGTGGAGCATCGCTTCTCCTCTCTGACAGCGACTCATTGACTGTGACTAGTAGTCCACAACCAAGAACCGGCACGTATGCGTATCACCAAGGAGGAAGTCAATGGCACTACTTTGGGTTTGCGGGAGCCACGCAGACTTTTACGCCTGCTGCTGGCGAAAGCCTGTTTGCCTACGTATATATCGATCCCGCCAATGTACCACAGCAGATTGAGATTATGTGGCACGTCAAGGGAGATTCCCCAAGCTATTTTCGGACAATAGCTTATTGGGGTGCCTCAGATCCCATTGGCATGGGGGGGCAACGGATAGGAACCATGCCTGGGTCAGGTCAATGGGTGCGGTTGCAAGTGCCGGCATCGACGTTGGGAGTGGAGAACGTAACGCTGGACGGAGTGTGTTTTGCATTGTATGACGGGGCCGTCGTCTGGGAAGGAACTGGCATTCAGAAAGATTATTCAGAGACCTGGGCCAGTTACGCCACCAATGGCTATCGTCAGGTGATCTCGCAGTACGGCTTGACGACGACGGTCCAATTGGCAGAGGAAGCCGGGGCTTTTTATCAATCGGGCGTAAACAACGCTGGACAGTGTTCGCCGTTTATCTTGACCCATCAGGCGTCTGAAACGGCTGCGAACTACTATTTCATCGTGGAGGCACAGGCGAAGATTCCGGGATTCCTGGGAGGACCTTACGCCACCGTCACGGACACCAACAATCCTTCGTCCTTCGGTTGGAACTCGATGTATTCGCTCGAATTTGGGGACGTGCCGGTGTGGCGTTCCCTCTATCTGGCGATGCCGCAGTTCCTGCAGGGCAGCCAGGGTGAACCGTTGCCGGAGGAATACGCCGACAAGTCGCTGTATGAGTTGATCGGCGGATTGTCCACCAGCAACGTGGCGCTCGCCACCACCGGCGGCGGCCTTTCCACTCTCAGCAACTTCACAAACCTCAACGCCAGCCCCGAATTGTTCAGACATCCGCTGCTCGACAAGCTGGTTTCTGACTTGAAGGCCGATCCGCTCGCGCTGGCCGCCTACGTCCAGAACCAGATCGAACTGTGCGATGCCATGGGCTACAACACCAACAGCTCCGCTCTCTTGGAGGCTTCCATCAATCCTCCGGGCGTCAGCCGTGGTGCGCTGGGCGTGTTGCTGGAGAAGCAGGGCTCCCCCATCGAACAGTGCGGCTTGCTGGTTTATTTGTTGCGTCAGGCGGGCTATCCGGCGGCCTATGTGTTCCCGCAGCACAACAACCTCACCATGCTGACCGAACAGATGAGCCGCATGCTGCGGGTGCAGATCGAGGATGCCGTGGATCCCTACGGCAATCTCTACACCACCAACACGACGATCCCGGTCAATTATCCGTGGGTGGCCGTCTATTTGACCAATGGCGTGTACGGCGGCAGCGTCCTGAGCAACACCGTTAACGGCGTCTGGACCAATCTCTTCCCGT
>CAZAAF010000005.1:0-2123 GCA_964482575.1 uncultured Verrucomicrobiota bacterium
CGAACGGGCGCGTGCGATATTCGGCGGACTGGATTAGAGCCGGATTGTGCGCATAGAGGCTGCGGCGGTTCACGCCGTCGTCAAGACCAACGAAGGCCGTGTGATGCTGCCGCCGGGCTGGAAACAGGTGACGGAGACCATCGCCCGGGCTGCGGGAGATCGCCTTTCGGCACGATTGCACGGCGCGGATACGGTGACTCTGAGCGCCTGCGAAGCCGGCAACGACCAGCTTGTCCTGCATCTGGTGAACTACGCTGGTGAACCCGCATCGTCACTGCGCGTGGAACTCGGCGGGCATTGGAAGACCTGCCGCACGGCGCGATGGCTGACGCCGGAAGGGCCTGAACAAAAACGGGTCATCAAGGCGAGCCCCCGCCCGGCGTTGGAAATTCCACCGCTCAAGGTTTACGGCGTGCTGGTCCTGGAGGCGGTTGTTCCTGCGTCGGGCCGTTGAAACGCTGTCACTTCGCCCTTGTCCGTGGCGAATACGACGACGGGGTTGATGTGAAACTTCACGGCGGACACCGGTTTCCCGGAAACCCTGCCGGCTGCCATCACGTTCCCGTGATTTCCAAGCGAGGTGATGCGGCCATCTTCACTGCCGACGATCACTGACGAGTCGGCGGCTTTCAAGACAACGGGCGGACTGGCCAGCCGCTTGGACCAGAGCTTTTCGCAACGGGAATCGAGCGCGACCACCAGACCGCTCGACAATCCGGCCACGATGGCCTTCCGGCCGTTGCCTGCCAGGTCGCCGAGATCGAGGTCGCGGATGTCGCGCCCGCCATCCCGCGCGCCGGGTCCGAACTGGGTGTTGTAGAGCGGCTTGCCTTGCAGGTCCCAGACCGTGACACGGTTCCACGCACCCGTGATTTCGCTGACGACCTCCTTTCGTCCGTCGCCGTCGAGGTCTTCGACGAAAATGTGGTGGCGCGTCTGGTCCATCCAGCCGCTGACGTGGGTGTGCCCCGCGGGCACGCCCACAAAGCTCCGGGGTGTCGGGTCGAGCGTTCGGTTGTTGATGACGCCGAGCGACGGGCCGTCGGTGATCTTGCGCGAGGCGAGCAGGTTCACGCTGCCTTCCGGGCCGGGCACCAGCGCGAATTTGTACACCGTGCCCCAGAATTGCGGCAGCCGTTTCACCAGCCCGCCTTTCTCGTCGAGGATTTCCAGTGTGCACGCGCTGCCGACAAACGCCTGGCTCCTGCCGTCGAGAAACACGCCGCTGCCGACGCCCTGGATGCCGCCATGTCCCGGCGCGCTTTTGAACCAATACTGTTTGGCCGCACGGAACACCGCCGGGTCCATTTCCGACACGAACGTCCATTTCCGGCTGCCCGCGAGATCAAAAGCGCAGACCTTCTCATCTTCGCACCCGGCCAGCAGCAATTGGTGTTCCGGCCACCAATGTAGTTGGCGGATCCTGCCGTCGGTCTGCATCTGGCGGGTTTCATGACCGCTGGCATCGAGCAGATGGATTGTTTTTCCTTCGGCGGCGCAGATCAAAGGCGGTTCCTCAATGGCGATCATGTCCGTCACCGCGCCGCCCACGTGCGCGGTGAAGAGGCTCTTGAGTTCGGCTGCTGGCTTCGCGGCCACCGGCACCGCGGTTTTGAGGGACGCGCGCTTCGCCGCCGCCTGTTCGAACCAGACGGCGAGTCGGGATGCCAGGTCATGCTGCGCGGTATCGGAGGGCTTGATGCCCTCGATGATGGTGCGGCCTTCGGGCAACCGGAGTGTCACGCGGCCATGGGCGCGGCTGATTTCCTTTACACCCTGGTTGTTGCCGTGGACGGCGGCGGTCCCCGCGACCGCCGCGGTGAGCGATATTTCGCCGCGCGCCACCACGTCCATCCGGCCTGTGACGAAGTCCCAATCCACGTCCACGGGGGCGCTTGTCGCCAGCAACGCCGGCTCCTTCCCGGACTGCACGAAGCACCGGCCGAAGAGATGATCGTCCGCAAGCACCAGCAGTTCGCCCTTGGAGCCTTCCCACTCACCGGCGATGGCCACCGCCTTCTGCGGCAGTGCCAGCGCGGCGGCGTTGTCCGCCAGCCGCAGGCAGCGCAGATCGTTTGTTGTTGTTCCCAACAGCGCAAAGAAAATCCCGTGCAGGCCTTTGT
>CAZAAF010000005.1:2133-9695 GCA_964482575.1 uncultured Verrucomicrobiota bacterium
GTGGACCGCGCCGTTCCATTCCTGCGTCACGATGCTGCTGCCCGTCGTCCGGTTGAACACGTCCGCCGGCAGCACCACCGCGCCCGGCCGGCGCAGCGCGTTTTGTTTCGCGTCCAACCGGAAACCGCCGCCCTGGTTTTCCCACTTGAACTGCACCTCCATGTTCTCGCTGTCGGTGCGGAAGGTGAGATCGTCCACGACGAGCGCGTAGCGGCCGATGCGTTGGGCGAGCGTGCGCCGCCAGTTGCAGAACGCCGCTTTTGGCACCTCGCCAACGCACAGGGCGGTTTGGCCGACGACGTCGCGGCACCGCAATGCGCCATCCATCGCCACCTGCGGCTCAACCCTGCCGTCGGCCTTTGTGAGCACCTGGTTCAGGTAGCCTTGCAGGATTGTCTGGCCGGCCAGCCGCAGTTCGAGAATGGAAAAACAATGGTAGGGATTCCGTGATGCGCCGTTGAAGCCGTCGACCAGGATGAAATCGCCGCTGGCATCCGTGGCGCTCCGGTAGCTGGCGTTCTCGAAGGATTCCTCCAACGGGAAACCGTTGTTGCGCGCGAGCCATTGCGGTCTCGGCAGCGACCAGACCGTCCATTTTCCAACGAGGTCCGTCGGTTGTGCCGGCGTCAGCTTGTTGTCGGGCCAGAACGATTGGCCGAGCCGGAAGACGTGGGTGTTCACGCCGGTGCGCTCGCGATACGCCAGCCAGCGGCCATCCTGCGTGAGGTAGGCGGCCTTGTGCAGGTAGTCGAGCGCGGCGGAATTCAAGGCCCAGTCCGGCACGCGGCCGGAGATCAGGACTTCCTGGCTGCGCAACAATGTCGTCGCGACGCCGTTGTGCATGGGGCCGCGCTCGCCGCTGAGCAGCATGTACGTGAAGACCGGCGCGACGCCCGTGCAATACCAGTAGAGGTTGTCGTTCTCGCCGTTCACCCACGCATGTTCCTTCAGCGGCGCGAAATGAAACTGCGAACCGCGTGCGCACTGCGTCCAGACCGGGGCAGGGTAGTCGCGCTGGAAATACCGGCCGAGACAATAGAGCGAGACGGCCGACCATTGGGCGTGCCGTGAGCCGACCGCCGGCGCGGGCCGCGTCAGCCGATAGATGCCCTCGTCCTTGCGATGGTTGAGTTGCCGCGCGAAGGCGTTGGTCACCTTTAATCGTTCCTCGTCGCTGAACACCGGGCTTTCCTCGATGAGGTCCCAGAACAGGATCATCAGGTGGGCGTTGTAATGATAGGGGCCGGCGAGCGGGTCGTCCTTGTTCTCAATCATCTCGCCATCCGTCTCCGTGATTTCCTTGAACGCCGCCTTGTCGGGAAACGCCAGCCGGAGCACCTCGCGCGCATGGAACGCGTCGCCGGTCATGTAGTAGGCCGCCATGCGCTTGCTGATGCTGTTCCAGCCAAAGTAGCCGGTGGAACCGTAGCCCTTCGAGGCTTCCCACGTCTCCATCTCACGTGCCTGGCGTGGCACGACCATGCCGTCGCCTGGTTGGATCTCCATGAGCCAGCCGATGGAGAGGGAGCCGGCGTGCCGGGGGACGGAGCGTTCAAGCGCGGTGATGAATGCGTCTGTGGCCGCGTTCACGCCTTTGGCATCGCTGCCGCCGAGCAGGATGACATTGTGACCATCGCCAAAGGGATTGTGAATCGTCCGCACCTCATGGCCACCCGGGCCGGGGTAACGCAGGTCGGTCAGCAGGAAGTAGCGATTGTAGAGCTCGCTGATCGTTGCGTGGGTCGAGCGGTTACCGAGCACGATCAGGTTGCCGTGGATGGGCACGGCAGCCTCCGGTGTGTCGTCGCCGACCATCGGCACCTGGCAGCCGGTCAGTTTCTCGATCGTCGATTGCAGGCGTGCCGCCTGGGTTTTGTACAGGCCTGATGCCGGCACGACGATGCGGATCGCAGGCTCGCCGTCACGGACGATGGGCGTTGTCAGATGCAGGTCCTTGAGTTTCGTGTATTGTGGCGGCACGGGGGGTGGAAGCGGCGGCGGTGGCTGCACCCCGGCTACCAGCCGCACGTCGCCGATGAGCATCCGGGGCGTGGGCTGGCGATGAGAATATAGGTAAATCTGGGCGGCCTTCGTGTCTGGGGGCGCCAGGCCGCGGAGGGCAATCTCGTTGAAGGCTTCCGTGTTCTGCGCGACAAGGGAGGTCTGTTCGAACTTCTGGGATGGCAGGAACCGCAGTTGGACCACGGGAGCGTCGCTGGTCGCGCCCCTGACCGCCCGCACCCGTACCCGCACTTCGTAGCCGGTGTTGGGTTTCACCGGCACGGTCTGGGTGATCCCGACCTCGGCTTCCGGGTCGCCGTCATCCAGGAGCACCGCTTTTCCGCCGTGGCCGTCCTCCACCACGGAAACGTGCTGGTTGACGCCCCGGCCGCCATACAGCGACCAGCCGAGCGGCACGCCGTTCGCGCCGGCGCCTTCGGTGAAGGCGGCATTCTTGAGTGGAACCTCCGTCTCGGCGGCCAGCGCGGCCGAGGCCACAAGGGCGAGCCATGTCACGGTTCTCATGGTTGGAAAATACGGACCACGCGCATCTTGCGCGCGTCAGATGAAGTTCACCAGAACTTTCAGGATGCCTTGGTCCACCGAGCCGAATCGCTCGATGAGTTCGCGCCGCACCCTCTCCACGTCGCGTGCCGGACTGAAATCCGATACCTGCCGGAACCGGTTCATCCGCCGGCCGACGATGAACAGCTCTTTGTCGAGGGGACTCATGCCCAGGAAACGCTCCATCGGCTCCAGGATCCGCGGTTTATCGTCGGGCAACTTCCCCTCCACGTCCTCCAGCAGATTCATGATGTGATCGCTGCGTACAGTGCTGGTGATGCCCTCGAGGCGTTCGATGAAGGTCTTGATTTCGCGGACCTTTTCCTCCTCGGTGAGCGGGGTCCATTGTCCCTCGGTCATCATGCGATGCAGGGGCGTGCCCGGCACCGGGATGGTGCTTCGCAGCCGGATGAAGGTCGGATTGACGGCGTTGAGCACCGCGGCCGACTCGACCGCGTGGATCTCCGACATCTCACGCCCGCCGAGACCCGGCATGAAATATTCCGAAAGCTCGATGCCCGCCGCCACGACGTTGCGGCCCGCCCGGATTTGTTCCTCCCGGGTAACGCCTTTCTTGAAGAGGGAGAGAAGGACGTCGGAGCCGGATTCCATGCCGGTGTGAATCCGGTTCAGGCCCGCGGCGCGCAACGCCTTCAATTCGTCCAGTGATTTGCGGCTGATGGTCTTGGCTCGCGCGTAGGAGGTGACGCGATTGATGGTGGGAAAGGCCTTCCGCAGATGGTTCAGGATGTCTACCAGTTGGTCCGTGCGCAGCACCATCGCGTCGGCATCCTGCAGGAAGACCGTGTGCAGGCCGTAGCACATCCAGAAGGCCATCTGCCGTGCGCACTCGCCATCCACCTCGCCGTCGTCGTCGAGCTTTTCGATGGCCTCGATGACCGCGGCGCGGTCGGCGCCGGCATCGTCCGGGATATTCAGTTGACGACGAATCCTGTCCGCGATCAGCGCCATCGCATCGATGTCGCGCTTGATTTCATCCACCTTGCGGATCGAGAACCGGTCTTCCTTGTAAACCGGGCAGAATCCGCACTTGTTCCAGTGGCAGTAGCGGGTGAGCCGCAGCAGGAGGCTCGTGGCTTCGCTGGGGGGCCGGATCGGCCCGGTTTCAAAAGCGACCATGGTCACCGGATTTTCTGGTCGGGCAGTTCCTTCTTGATGCCGGCGTCCACCGGCATCTTGTCCGTCTCCGGCGTCAGGCCGGCCTCGTGCATCAACCGCGCCAGTTCGGCCTGCAACTCCGCCACCGTGCGCGTGTATTGTGGGGCGGCGATGAGATTGCGGTCCTCGTCGGGATCGTTCTTCAGGTTGTACAATTCCGCCCGATGACGGTCGGCGCTGCCGTCGCCGTGCGGGTAATGGATGTATTTCCACTCGTCCGTGCGCAGGGCACGGACATTCGGCGTGTAGGGGAACTGCTGCTCGTAATTGTATTCGTAGAACCAGGCCTTGCGCCATGCCGGGTCGCCGTCGCGCACCAGTTTCACCCAGGAGCGCCCGTGGATGTTCGGCAGCGGCGGCGCGCCGCAGAGTTCCAGCAGGCTGGGTGCAACGTCCAGTGTGAGCGCTTGCTGTGCGATGACCCTGCCTTTCGGCAGCCCCGGATATCGCACAAGCAATGGGATGCGCAGGCTCGGTTCCTGCGCGGCGCGCTTGTCCACCATGCCGTGCTCGCCTTCGAGCAAGCCATTGTCGCCCATGAAGACGATGATTGTGTTGTCGAGTTGCTTCGTCTCCTCGAGGAATCGGAACAGGCGGCCGACGCTGTCATCCACCGACAGGATCGTGCCCCAGTAGGCGTGGACCATGCGTTCGAAATCCTTCACGGCCTCGGGCCGGTCGTCGGGGAACTTCTTGCGCCACTCGAACAACGGCCCGTAGATGCCGTGCCACGTGTACAGCCGCTCGCTCATCCACGTTGGCTTGTCGTCCAGATGGAATGCCGTGGCGGGATACTTCACCTCGATGCGGTCAAAGGTGTTGGAGTATTTCGGCTCCGGCAGATAAAAACTGTGCGGCGCCTTGTGGCCGATCATCATCAACCACGGCTTGCCCTCGCGCGGGCGCCGGAGCCAGTCCAGTGCCATTTCCGTGACGGTGTGTGTGTAATAGCTGTTGGGCGTTTCGTGGCGCAGGCCGTTGATGTTGAACTCGGTCCCGAAATACTTCCCCTGTCCCTTGTGGGTGATGAACCAATTGAACCCCGGGCGCGGCATGTCATTGTCCTCGCCCATGTGCCATTTGCCGATGTAGGCGGTGTCATACCCGATGGCCTGCAGCCGCATCGGGAAACTGGTGAAGTTCGTCGGATACTCGGTGAAATTGTTCACCACGCCATGCGTGTGCGCATAGAGGCCGCTGAGGATCGAGGCGCGACTCGGCGAACAGAGCGACGTGGTGCAGAACATGTTCTCGAACCGGACGCCTTCGTGGGCGATGCGGTCAATGTTCGGCGTCTTCAGGTGCGGATGCCCCGCGCAGCCCAACGCGTTCCAACGGAGGTCGTCGCAGAGGATGAACAGAACGTTGGGATGAGTGTCGGCGGCGGACGAAACACCGGAGAATGACGCCAAGACCGCGGCCAGGATTGATAGGCAGGACGCTTTGATGTTCATGCTGAATAGAAGCGAATATTCACTCGCACCGGCGAAGTTGCCAGTCTGATTTTCAACCGGCCGCGGATTTCATTTCGCCGGCGGTTGCCATGGCACCGCGCCGCCGCGCTGGACGTGGAGGCGGAGGGCCGCGTCCATGTCGCGGAAAACCTTCCGCTGCTCCTTGGAGAGGTCGGTGGTTTCCTTCGGGTCGGTGGCCAGATTGTAGAGTTCGAGCGGCGCAAACGGGCTGTCCTGCAGGATCTTCCAATCCCCGCATCGCAACGCCTCGATGGTCTTGCCTCCGTAGGCGATGCCGCCCTCGCGGCGGACAAAATAAAACTCGCGAGCCGTGTCCGGTGTTTTGTCGCCCATCAGCGCCGGCAGGAAACTGACGCCGTCAATGCCGGCGGGCGGCTGGACCCCGGCGGCCGCGGCCGCCGTGGCGAAAATATCCATCGTCAGCGTGAAGCGGGCGGTGCGGCTGCCCGCCTGGATGCGCGCGGGCCAGCGCGCCGCGCCCGGTACGCGCAAACCGCCCTCATACATGTGGCATTTCGCGCCGCGCCACGGGCCGTTGTTGGCACCGTTGTCGAGCACCCCGCCGTTGTCGGAGGTGTAAATGATCAGCGTGTTCTCCGCGAGCTTCAACCGGTCGAGGGTCTCGAGTACCCGGCCAATGCCGGAGTCGAGGTGCTCGATGAGCGCGACGAGCTTCTGCCGCTTCGGGTTCATGGCTGGCTCTCGTTGCTTGACGCGCTCCAGCCGCTCCGGCGGCGGCTGGATCGGGTCGTGCGGTGCGTTGTAGGCGAGGTAGAGGAAGAACGGCTTCTTCGCGCGGGCGCGCTCGGCGAGATACTCGCACGCCCAGTCGGTGAAGATGTCCGTGGCATGGCCCTTCGGGTCCACCACGTCGCGGTTGCGGCGCATGAAGTTGACACCGCCGCGCAGGTGCGTCCAGTAGTCGTCCATCATGTCGCCCAGGAACCCGTGGAAGAAATCGAAACCGCGTTCGGTCGGCGTGTTGGGCGACTCGAGGCCCAGGTGCCACTTGCCCACGATGCCGGTGTGATACCCCGCGCGTTTGAGCACCTGCGGCAGCAGCGTCACGCGCGGCGAGAGCCAGCCCCACGAATCCGCCGGCCATTGCCGGATGACGCCCGGCACGCCGACGCGGTCGGGATAACAGCCGGTCATCAGCGCGGCCCGCGACGGCGAGCAGACGCAACTGTTGGCGAAAAAGTTGTCGAACGTCATCCCCTCCTTGAACAGCCGGTCCAGCGCCGGCGTGCGGATGTCCGGCGTGCCGAACGCGCTGTAGTCGCCACGGCCCTGGTCGTCCGTGAGAATGACGAGGATGTTGGGACGGGGTGTTTCGGCGGCGCGGACCGTGGACATCCACAAGACCACCACGAGTGAATGGAAGAGGATGGATACAACGCTGGGTCGTTTCATGATATTCAAGAGCGCGCTTTACGGATTTCGCAGCCAGTCCAGCGTCACGCGCCGGATGCGCAGGCGATTGAGCCCGCCGACTTTGCTATCCCCGGCACAATACGCCAGCAACACGGCGTCATCCACAAAATGGATCGCTGTGTAGCAATACCAGCCGTCGGGATCGTTCTCCAGCAACTTGCGCACGGGCCACGTCTTGCCGCCGTCGGATGAGATTGCTGCCACCAGCGGCGTGCGCTTCCCCTTGGGAAACTCAAACTGGCCGCTGTGGTCGTTGTAAATCCCCAGCAGGTCGGCGGACCCCGGCAACCGCTTGATGCTCGCCGGCGAGGTGGGGGATTTCATCTCGGTCGGTTCCGGCGCGCTCCAGGCCTTGCCGGCATCGGTGGAATGGAAGCCGTATTGCGCGCCGAGCGACGTGCGCGACCAACTGAACAGTTTTCCGTCCGCCAGTTCCACCAGGCCCGGTTCCTGCAACCCCGAGCCGCATGCCTGCGGCGCGGCCCACCAGGTCGCCGCTTCGCGCCAGGTCTTGCCCTCGTCGTCGGAAAGATACCAGAGCACCAGGCCGTGCCCGTCCAACGACCGGCTGCTTTGCGGGTCCGACGCGCGCGCGCGGTGAAACGAGACCGGCGCCACGAGCCGACCCGTGCCGATCTGCACGACCCGGTCGTTGTTCATCACGAAATAGCCCGGCGCCTCGACCATCAGCCGCGGCTCCGACCATGTCTGTGCCTCGTCAGTGGAGAGGCGCACGTAGGGCCGGCAGTCGATCCAACTGTTCTTGATCAGGTAAAACATCGCAATCCGCCCGCTGCGCAGCCGCAGAAACGTGACGCTCATGATGTTGTTGCCGCCGACGTTCTCGAACAGCGTCCGGGGCGCGCTCCACGTGCGGCCGCCGTCGTCGGAGTGGATCGCGTCGATGCG
>CAZAAF010000005.1:9705-15232 GCA_964482575.1 uncultured Verrucomicrobiota bacterium
GCCGCCGTAAAACTGCGAATAGGCGAACAGGATGCGTCCCGATTTCAACGTGACGAACGAGCCTTCCGAGTTGCGCGGATGCTCCTTGTCCGGCTCGATGTTGAGGGGGACGGTGTTTTCCGCCGCGGCGAGGAGGGTGACGGCGGCAAGTGGGGTGGCGAGCGCAAGCAGGAGTTTCATGGCAGTGACGGGGATTGTACCGGAGCGGACGCCGGTTGCCAGTCCGCAATAAGGATTTTGGCATCCTACTTTATTCGCATTCCCCCTGTCTTGACTCCGTTCCCGTCACGGCGCAAGAAGATGGGATGAAGCTGAATCAACGACCGCTTGCCATTCTTTTTGTCACCGCATTCCTGTGGCTGGCGTGCTCATGGACCGTTCCGGCCGCACCTGTAGAGTTCCAACACGGACCGCTCCGGCTCAGTTTCAGCGAGACCACGGGCGACCTTTTGGGCATCGCCTGCCGCGGACAGGAGATCGCCCGTTCGAAGGAGGGGGTGTCGCCCATCACGTTCAGCATCGGGCCGACCAACAAGGTCGTCTGGCTGGAGCAGATGGGGCTGACTCGCAAGCTCACTGGCCAGAACCGCCCGACGCCGGACACCTTGGAACTCACGGTCACGGTCGGACCTTTTGAACTGGTCGAGCGTTACAAACTCCACACCGACCGCGCGGGGCTGGACCGTTCGGTGCGCCTGACCAACCGCGGGCAGGAGACGGTGAAGCTGCGCGGCGTGGCATTCCGCACGGAAGGCCTGATCGCGACGGAACCGGGCTTCTATCGATTTCCCGGCGTCTGGCCGGCACAGAGCCATCGGTTTGCGGACATGCAGCCGGGACGCAAGCGCAGCGGACGCGGCTCGATCGCGTCTGCGCTGGCGGAGCTTTTACCGAAACAATCCTTGCTCTGGGCCAGCTTTGGCGACGAATCACCTACGGTCCAAATCACGGAGGACAAGGGCCGTTTCGAGGTGAGGCAACATCTGTTCGCCGCGGGCTACCTGCGACCGGACCAGCCGCAGGAGATCGGTTTCGTTTCGATGGAAGTGCTCGAGGGCGATTACTGGACGGCGCTGGCGAAACTGTGGGACTGGATGGATTCGGTCGGCCTGAAGTTGCCGGCGGACCAGCCGGCGTGGATGCGCGAGGCCATCCTCTATTCGTTTCACCCCGGCGGCACCACCGGCAGCCACTTCAAGGACCTCGGCGGGTTTGAAGCGGCGACGGAGCGACTGATGCCGACGCTGCCGCGGCTGGGTGTCAACGCGGTCTGGATCATGCCGGTCGAGTATCGCAGTCCCTACTGGCCGCTGGATTACTACCGGTTCATGGAAGGGATCGGCGATGGCGCACAATACCGGCGGTTGGTGGCGAAGGCGCACGAGCTGGGCTTCCATGTGTTGCAGGATCTCGTGCCGCACGGCGGTTCGCCCAAGGCCGTTCACAACCAGCAGCATCCCGAGTTCATGCTGCACCGCGAGGACGGCTCGACGCTCGATTACTGGCTCAACGATTTCGCGCGGCCGGACTGGCAGCAGTTCATCGCCCGCGTCGCCGCACATTATGTGAAGGAATACGACGTGGACGGCTACCGCGTGGACGCGTGTTTCGGCAGCAAGGAGATGAA
The DNA here is from genome assembly GCA_964482575.1 of uncultured Verrucomicrobiota bacterium. GTDB lineage: Bacteria > Verrucomicrobiota > Verrucomicrobiia > CAIQCK01 > CAIQCK01 > CAIQCK01. The sequence goes on from CAZAAF010000005.1 coordinate 11,333, forward strand.
CTGGGACCCGGCGATTCCCTACGCGCGCGCCAGCCTCGCGACGCTGCACGGCGGCCTCGACATGTTGCGCGGTATTCGCGCGGCGGTGAAACAGCTCAAGCCGGAGCAGGGCGCGTTGCTCGGCGAGGTGGAGAGCGCACGGCACGAGGCGGTGACGGACTCCGTGTACGATTTCGGCTTCTGCTACAACCTCTGCCGGCAGTGGAACCGCATGGACGCCGGGCCGTTCGTGGCGGCGTTGCAGGATTATCTGGAGGAACAGAAACTCTCCGAGCCGCGCGGTGCGGTTCGGCTTCGCCATGTCGAGAGTCACGACTCGCTGCGCGCACAGGGCTGGTACGGCGTGCGCGGGATGCGGGCGATGTATGCTCTTAGCGCATGGATTGACGGCATGCCGATGATCTATCAGGGCATGGAAGACGGTCATGCGCTGGCGTTGGCGGAGATCAACGAAATCCGCCGCAGCCGCCCCGAGATTTCACGGGGCGAAGCGTTCTATCGTGCGGTGAAATGCGACGTGCCCGGCGTTTTCACCTGCCTGCGCAAACTCGGCGACCGCACGAGCGTCATCGTCATCAATTTCAATCGCGAACCGGTGAAGGCGGCCTTGAGCTGGCCCGGCGGCAGTGCGTCGGTGGCGCTTGCATCGCTCGGCTACACGGTGCTGCCGAAACCGGCGACGGAGCCAGCGGGCGCACGCCCTGCGGCGGAAAACGGCGCCGGTGAATCCGTTTCCCTGGGGGATGTGGTGGCGTTTGACGGCGCTAGGGAGTGGTTCGTGGATACCCTGGAAGGCCGGCTGCACGACACGTTCGTCGGTACACGCGGCAACGGCGTGACGGTCACCGGCAGCATTTACTGGCGTCCGCAGGGCGACGGTTCGCTCTGGCAGCATGCGACCGTGCCGCTGCGTCCGGCGAAACCGCAGTTCGGTTTCAAACACACCGACGGCCGGTGGCGGATCTATCAAATCGAAGGCGCAGTGCCGGAAAACCTCCGTCTGGCGGAGCGTGCGGGCGACAAGACCGGCCTGCATCTGCTGGGTGCGGGCGGTGCGAAGGCACGCGTGGCGGAGCAGAGCCAATTGCCGCCGGAGCCGGATGTGACGGCGGGCATGCGACTCGGCGGCGTGACGCTGCGTTGTGTCGGTTCCGAATACATCATCTCCAATCTGCATTACACGGTGACTTTGCACCGGCAGGGTGGCGTCATCCGCCAATGGTGCGCCGGCGGCGACGTGCTCGCCGAGGATCAGGATTATTATGGGGACCAGGAGTATTTCTCGACGCGCGAAGCGAAGCGCATGGATGCCGCTGCGGATGTCGAGTCGGGCATCCGTCTCTGGACCGATGCCGGCGGCCTGCACTTGCGGTTTGAAGGACAGATTCGCGGCGAGTATCGCTTCTCGCTCAAGCGCCCGCCGATGTGGTACCGCACCGAATACACATTCACCGACGCGCCGCGGTTCACGCAACGCTGGGCGTTCCGCACGGAGAAGGACTTCAAGGACAAAAAGGCGTTCCTCACCTATTTCATCGGCCGCGTGGCCGCCGACCGCTTCCGCTTCGAGCGCGACGGCAAGGTCGTTGCCGGGGACGCAGTGGGCGAGGGGAGCGGCCGGCGGGGCGAGACGAAGGGGCGTCCCTCACCCGATACGCTCGTGTTCCTGCGCGATGGCAAGCCGGCGTGGTCGCTCTCAGGGGTGATGACGCCCGCCGGAGACGATTGCAACGCGTTCATGCAGGCGCACAAGTTCTTCCTGACTCTGCTCCAGGGGCACGGCGCGTCCATGAAGGCCGGGTCGTGGCATGAGTTCGAAGCGGTGTGGAACGCGCCGAAGGAACGCTAGTCAGCGTTTGTCCGCGTCCAGCGCCGGGAACGGAAACTCCGTGGACGGCGTGTGCTGTTCACGCATCCATTGTTCCAGCTTCGCGACGATGTCCGGATGCTGCGCGGACACGTCGGTGGTTTCATGCGGATCGCTGGCGAGATTGTACAGCTCGAGATGCAGGTTGGGCTGGGCCTTCTTGCCGCGTGGCAGCAGCTTTTGTCGGATGCCCTTCCAGTCGCCGACACGGATGCATTGCTGGCCGCCGTACGCGGGAAACTCGCGATAGAGGAAAGGACGTGCGGCTTGTTTTTCTCCCCGCAGCGTGGGGGCGAAGCTGATGCCATCGAGACCTGCCGGGGTCTTGTCCTTGAGGCCGGCCAGTTCGAGTAGCGTCGGCAGCCAGTCCTCGAAGCCGGTCACGCGGTCGGACACGCCACCGGCCTGAATCCGGCTATTCCAGCGGACGATTTCCGGGATGCGGTATCCGCCTTCATAGAGCAGGCCCTTGCCGTCGCGAAAACCGCCGGCGGAGTTGAAGAACGCGGCGTCCGTCCCGCCGAGGCCCTGGTCTCCGTCGCCGTTGAGAGGGCCGTTGTCGGAACTGAAGATGAAGATGGTCTGCTCGTCGAGTCCGAGTTCCTTCACCAGCGTCAGGATACGGCCGACCTCGCGGTCCATGCGCGTAATCATGGCGGCGTAAGCCGCGCGCGGCGCGAAGTGAGGGGTGTAACCACGGCCGCCGGGATAATGCGGGTCGGGCCACTTGCCGAGATAGTCCGCCAGCGAATCCTCGGGCACTTGCAGCGCCAGATGCGGCACCGTCGTCGGCAGGTAGAGGAAGAACGGACGGTCTTTGTTGTCGCGGATGAACTGCCCCGCCTTTTCCGCAATGAGATCGGCGGAATATTCCCGGCCGATGAATCCCTTGTAGCTTGCCGGGGAGTCCGGGTCGGCACCGGCAGGGAGCTTGTTCGCGTGCGAGTCGATCTCCGGGTTGTTGAGCGTCACGCGGTGGTCGTTGTCCCAGAGATACGTCGGATAATAATTGTGGGCGTGGCGCTGGCAGTTGTAGCCATAGAAAACATCAAACCCCTGCCGCAACGGTTCGCCTTCCGATCCCGGTCCGCCGAGGCCCCATTTGCCGAACCCGCCCGTGACGTAGCCGTGGGCCTTCAGGAGGCTGGCGACGGTGGCGGTTCCGGCGGGAATCGGCTTCTGTCCTTCCGGCTTCGCCTCGCTGTTGTTCCGTATCCACGCATGGCCGGGATGCAGGCCGGTCATGAGGACGCACCGCGACGGGGCGCAGACCGCGTTGCCGGAGTAGGCTTGCGTGAACCGCATGCCCTCGGTGGCCAGACGGTCGATGTTTGGTGTGCGGAATTTTTGCTGGCCGTAACAACCAATGTCGCCGTAGCCGAGATCGTCGGCGAGGACGAAGATGATGTTGGGTTTGCGTTCGGCGGCGTGGAGGGTGACGGTCGTGACGGCGATGGCGAGCGCAAGAAGGAGTCTCATGGGGAGGAATCTATCGCAACTCCGGCGGGATGCCAACCCTCGCGTGTCAAACCCTGCCTATCCGGCGCTGCCGCCGGGCGTTCGGAGTCGACAAATCTACGGCCTCAATCCGTAGGCCGCCTGGGCGTTCTTCCAGAACACCTTGTCGAGCACGGCCTGGCCTTTGCCGGCAAAGTAGCGCGTGGCGATCTGCTGCACGCGACCGAGCGGTGCGTTGATCCAACTTACGGGCCAGTTGCTGGCGTAGATCAACCGGTCGACGCCGAACAGTTTCCACAGGATGTCGAGCACGGGCCGGTAGAGGTCTTCATTGTCCGGGGCGTCGCCGTTGCGGCATTGCGTGCCCTCGACAAGACCGGAGACTTTCATGAACACCTGTGGATGCGCCGCCAGCTTTTCCATCACCCGTTGCCACTCCGCCCTCGGCGCCTTGCCCGTCACGTCCGCACCGGCGACGTGGTTGATGATGAGCCGCAGGTTCGGCACGAGTTGCGCGAGCCGGAGGGAGGGTACCACCCACGGGAGGAGGGGAAAATGGACATCGAAACTGAGTC
>CAZAAF010000005.1:15242-26101 GCA_964482575.1 uncultured Verrucomicrobiota bacterium
CCACGTCTCGCAGTTCGTGGATGAACGCGCGCTCGCCAAGCAACTTTCCGAAATTGCCGTCCCGGATGCGCACGGCGCGGAAGATCGGGTTGGCGGCGAATCGTTTCAGATGGCCCGCGAACTCCGGGGTGCCGAGTGGCAGGTTGCCGACCAGACCGACGATGAACGGATCGCGCGCCGCCAGGTCGAGAATCCACTGGTTGTCCTCCACCCAGGTGCTGGCCTCGACCACCACCACGCCATCCACGCGTTGCGGCACCGGTTGGGCGCGATACGTCTCCGGCAGCGTTGTCCGGTACAGCAATGCGTGGTCCTTCGGCGGCCATGGCACGCCTTGGGGCCGCGTCGGGTCATAGAAGTGGACGTGGGTGTCGATGATCTTCGCCGGCCGGAGCGCGGCGGTTTCCGCATGACCCGCCGTCGCCGCCAGCCCCGCCGCGGCCTGCAAGAATTGCCGCCGGTTGACGTTCATTGCGGGAACTCAAGCCGCACCGGACCGAGCAATCCGGAAGTCATCAGGGGATCCTTGGACGAGAAGCCCATGAACGAACGCTTGGCCGGCTCGGGCAGGAACCGGACGTTGGTTTGGGTGGTGCGCTTCTTCGGGGGCAAACCGGCGTCACCAATGAGGCGGTTCACCCAGGTGTTGGTGACGGCGACCTTCAGCTCGTTCTTGCCGGCCTTGACCGCGCCGGTGAGTTCAACGGTCCAGGGATCGGTCCAGACGACGCCGAGGTTCTTGCCATTCACGCTGACTTCGGCGATGCACTTGACCTCGCCGAGGCGGAGGCGCACGGGCCGGCTGGCCTGTTCGGCCGTCAACTCAAAGGTCTTGCGGTACGTGGCCGTGCCGGAGAAATGCTTGATGGCGTCCTCGGGATGCTTGTCCCACGCGACCAGTTGCTCAAATTCGATCGAAGCCGGCGCGCCGTGGCCGGTTTCAAATTGCACCTGCCACGAGCCGTTCAGGGCCATCTCAGCCGGGGGCGGTGGCGGGGCGGCCTGGCGTTGCAGGTCCGTGGCGCGGAAGACCACAAACACGGACCCATTCTCGGGCAGTGTCAGTGTCACCACCGTGCGGTCGTCGAACGTGGTGCGCCACCCGGCGGCGCTGGTCATCGTGCCGGTGACGGGATCCCAGAACTCCGGCCGCTTGTTGGCTACGCGGAACGTGCATTCCCCGGTGCCCTGGCCGGACACGAAGTAAATGTCCGTGTAGCCGTCCTGACGGTGCGTGTACTCAAAAGGACCTTCGAAATCGGGCGCGAGCTTGCGTGCCTCCATGGCCTCCTCGATGCGTAAAGGTTTGGCCCACAGGGCGTCGGCCACCTGTTGCACGGTCTTGTCCGACGTGGGATAGTTCATAAGGCCGGGCGCACATTTCGGTTTGCGCTGGCCCAGCACCACGGAGATGCCGTTGTTGCGGAGGCTGTTGATCCGGCGGAGTGCCGTGGGCAGGATGGTTTCCTCGTCCAGATCCACCACGAGGAACCGGTTGGTCATGCCATGCGCATACACCAGATTGCCGCCACTGGGATAGACCTTGTCCATCAGGACCTCGGTGGTGATGAGATCGTAGTTCAGGCCCTTCGGCAGGTGCAGGGTGGCGCGTTCACTCCAGTTGGTGCCCCGGCCCCAGTGCAGATACGGCTTGTCGCCGATATAGACGCAGACATCCACCACCGGCTGGCCCTGCCGCAGCATGAACTGGCAGCGGCTGAGGTAATCGACAAACGCCCGCGCCTGCGGGAACCATGTCACATTGGGATTGATGTGGGTGCCGGCAAAATACTCGATGCCCGGCTTGCCGAACTTCGCCGGGGAGGCGGTGAACGTGTGCCAGACGAGTTGATTGACGCCGTCGATGAAGGCCGAGTCGGCGAAGGGTTTCAGCACGGCCGGGTAGGCGGACCAGTGCCGCACCATGTGCGTGAACGCCTCGCTGGCCGCGAGCCGGCGGCCATAGATGTGCGCGGCCATCGCTTGAGGGCGGTTCATGTCCTGCCGGCGCTTGATTGGCGACCCGGTGAACCAGAACTCGCCCTGCGGCATGTCATTGCAACCCAGGAACGCAATCTGGTCGGCTTCGGCGAACGACGCAATCTTGCGATCCCACGGTCCGCCCGATTCCGAGTGCCACTTCAAACCGGCGGCATGGCAGAGGTCCGCCATTTTGATGTAGAAGTTGACGCGGAAACAATCCCCGAGCGTCTTGTAGTAGTCGCGCATGAACCGCGCGGATTCCTCCGGCGTTCTCACGGTGAATCCCGCCAGCACCGGCAGCCATTCCCGCAGCACATACCCGCGATACCTGGCAAACTCCTTTTCCAACGCGGGCGTCCACGTCGGCGCCGCGCCCTCCCAGCTCACGCTGTAGAAATGCGTCAGCGTCTTGCCAACCAGCGGCTGGACGTCCTCCATGATCGTCTTGCCCATGCGATTGAAATGCCCTTCGACCGCCTTCGGATCGAGAATGTCCACGTCGTATTCGTGGCCCTCCATCGTCACGTAGCCGAACCGCAGCACCGTCCAGCGCCCCTTGGGCACGTCCCATGAAATCTTGGCCTGTTTGTCCACCCTCGAGGTGAGATCCACGACTTTGGTCACGACCGGCTGGGTGCCGGCCTTCGGGGCGGCGTCCTGCCACTGGTCGAAAGACTTGGCCGGGGCGTCATCATGCCGCACGGCGATGACCCCGATGTCCCAGAAACGCTTTCCCTCCGGTTTCTTCAACTCGCAACTGAATTGGGGGCCTTTGACTTCGGTGACGGTCCAGACGAGTTTCTTGGGTGCGTCATCGCCCACCGCCCACGGGCCCTTCAGCGCGCCGGCGCAACTGCTGAGGTTGACGCTGACCTCCAGCCCCAGCTTGCTGGCCTTCTCGATGGAGAATTTGAGCATCTTCCGCCATTCCGGACTCATGAAGTCCATCTTGGTCGGGACCTCGCCGATATGATCGTCGTGATACCCGCGCGCGTCGAACATCAGCAGTCCGCCGAAGCCGGCCTGTTTCATGGCCTCGAGGTCGCGTGTGATCGTCTTTTCATCCACGTTGCCGTTGACCCACCACCAATACGCCCACGGCCTGACCGTGTCGGGGATGTTGCGGAATCCCTGGTCAAGGCTGACGGGGTCGGCGGCTTGTGACCACGCGGGGACGCTCAATGTCAGAACAAGAACCAGCTTCCATACGGTCATCTTCATCATTCGGCTCCTCATGCAGTTTCGGTTGTGTCGGCCTTGCGTGTCACCTTGTCTTCTAGCGTCAGGCGGCCCGCGATTGCAATGATACTTCCGTGGGATAGCCCGCGGCGGTGTCCCTGGGGAACTCGGCGGCTATTTTTCCACCAGATCAAACACCCGGACGTAGTCCACCCGGAACTCGTCGGGCAGTCGGGCTTTCGAGATGTCCTTGCACCAGGTGTCCGTCTCATCGCTCAACATGATGTATTGCGGCACCCGGCTGATGGCACCGGGGTTGACCCGCCACGTCTCCCGGCCGTCCACGTAAAAGACATACGCGTCGGGCGCCCACCACAGGGCGAAGGTGTGCCAGCCCTCCCGGATGCCCGGCAACGTCACGATTTTCTCACGCGACTGCAACGGGTGGTTTGGCGAAGGATCCCAGAAGATCGTGTGTTTCACCTCGTCGTTGGGCCAGAACTTCTCGAAGATGTCGATCTCCGCCCCGTTGAACCAGGCGTTACCCGCCGTGTGGCAGCCCTCGAACAGCCAGAACGCCGGCCAGTGACCCTGTTCCTTCGGTAGTTGGACGCGGGCGACGTAGTAACCGAACGCGTGCGCGAACCGGCCTTGGGTGCGCACGCAACCGTCGATGACCCGGTCGCCTTCCCGGGACGTTTGGATGACCAAATGGCCGCGACCGTCCAGCGACACCGCCTTGCGCATCCACCAACCGGCGTGGCGTGGGCCATCCGGCGGGATTTCCCATTTGCTTTCATCCAATCGGGCGCCGTCGAATTCGTCGTGCCAGATCATTTTCCATGATTTGCCCGCCGGAGGCTGCGGAAGAGGGGTGTCCGGCGGGTTGGTCTGTCCCCAGACCACACTGGCTGCCAGCAACAACCCGGGGATTCCAGCAACAGCGGATCGAAATCTCATTGGCTTGGTTGTGGACCGGCCTTGTCACTCACTGCTTGGAGACGACGGCACACTCGATGCCGAGTGCGTCAGCCAGCCGGGCGATGACGCTGGCCTTGTGGCCGATGCCCAGCGCGAAATGATGCGTGGGGCCCTCGGCCACCCAGCGTTTCAGGAACGTCCGCACGTCGGGTTTGAAGACGCCGTGCGTGTTCGTGTTGCCCGTCGGCGGAATCGGTCCGCGCGCGCTCTCGCCCTCCGCGACGATGAACTTGAACTTGCCGTCGGCCTTCACGCCGATGCTCAACATCGTGATCGGGCCTTCCTGGATGTTGAACTCCACGCTCGCGCCGGAACCGGGCTTGCCGTGGTACTTCAGCAGGCTTCGCAACACCGGCTTGCGGTCAGCGATGTTGACGTGGTGCGGGCCGTCGTGCCCCACCAGCACCGAGCCACGCTGGAAATCCACCGGATGGAATTCCGCGAAGCTGCCGCCAATGTCCAGCCGGTCCATGATGAGCATTGCGATGCAGGTCTTGATGTCGAACTCGCCGCACATCGGGAATCCCGCGCCGGTCAGCAGCGAGTTGCCGACGATGAGGTTCGTCACCAGCTCGCGCATTGGCGTGCCGGGCTCGGCTTCGTAGTAGTAGGCCAGCCCGTCCAGTTTCTTGTCGGTGATGAATTTCTCCAGCGCCACTGCGGCCTTCGCGGCCACATGCAGGTCCTTGTCGGTTAGTTTGGTTGTGATGGGGTACGATTTCGGATCGGGCGTGTCGAAGAAGGCGAGGATCTCCTGCTTTTTCGCCTCGATTTCCGCGGCGGCGTCTTCACGGTAATGACGGAAGATGTCGTCCGGCTCGCATTGCACGACGTGGCAGCCAAACGCCGCCGTCACCGCCGTCGGGTCGGTGTGCATGTCGAGCATCGCCTCCAGGACGTGTCCCAGGTGACCGATGCGCGCGCACCGCAGGTCGTGCAACGCCTTCGCGATGCCGCACCACTCCGCCAGTTCCGCATCCGCCACCGGGTCGCCGTCGAGCATGCCGAGGATGACCTCCGGGGCCTTGCGGCCAAACCGGATCGCCACACCCTGGAACTCCGGCACCGAGCAGAAGTCGTCGTTGCAGAGCTGCATGTACGTGGAGGCGCGTTCGTAATCCAGCGCCTTCAACGGTTGCAATGCCACCAGCACCAGCGGCACGTTCAGCCCCCGCAGGATGGCGCCCACCGTGGACGACGTGGCGTAGGTCACCATGTCCACGAACACCAGGTCGAGGTCGGCCGCCTTGAGTTTCGGCAGCAACTCGCTCGCGCCCTGGGCGTTGTCCACCATGCCGAAGTTGATGACCTGGACGCCGTTGGTTTCGACCTTGCGGACCAGATGGTCGAGCTTGCGATGCATCTCGTCGAGAAGCCCGGGGAACTGCGGCCAGTACACGTAATGGCCGACGCCGAAGATGCCGACCCTGGCGGTGAGAGGTTTGCGACGTGGAATTTTCATGAAGGATCGTGTTTGGGATTAACGATTGGATTTTCCGAAGACCCGTTGGATGGCTTCCAGATAGGCGGTGCCGGTCCGTTCCTCGGGCAACAGGTAGCCGCCCTCGGTCCATTCGTTCCAGGCGTTGAGCATGACACCGAAGGGTTTGCGCGGGTCGTTGTCCATGTGTTTGGCGGCTTCGCGCAACAGTTGTTCATACAGCGCGGGGGTGTTGCCGACGACCACCGGGGCGTAGGGATATTCCCGCTTGGGGAAGGGCCAAGGAACGTCCAGCCGGCACCGCGGCGTCGAATCCCAGCCCATCGTCACCACCGGAAGGTCCGTCAGATGCGAGACCTTCATCTTCTCCCAGTGCGCGCGATGGGCCTCCATGACGTCCTCGTATCGTTCGGTGAAGTCCGGCCGGACCTTGCCGGCCGTGGACACGTTGTATCGGCTCGTGCTGTTGAACCCGGCTTGCTCCATGAGTGCCGCCTGCGCGGGGCTGGACACCATGGCGTTCCAGTGCATGGGCGGCAGACCGGCTTTGCGCAGGCGGGCGTTCACTTCCGCGAACGCCGCCCGCGTCGCGTCGGCTCCGCCAAGCTGTTTTACGAACTTCTCGGATTCAAAGATGCTGAAAAACAGGCCGCCGTTCACCCGCCAGTAGTTCGGCTGGCGGAAGTAGTGCTCGGTGCAGTAGTCCATGGCGCGAACGAGGTCGTGCGACGAGTTGTACGAATGCAGCAGGATCGTTCGCGGTGTCCCGTACTCCGGCCAGAACTGGTCCCGCCGGTCGTGGTTGGCCCACATCAGCGCGAACTTCAGGCGCTTGCGATTCGGCGCGCGCAGGAAACCCTTCTCCAGCGCCTCCTCCATGTTCTTGACGCCGCTGTACCAGTACCAGTCGTACATGAACACCGTGATGCCGTGGTCGGCGGCCAGGTCGATTTCTTTTGCGGTCCACTTGGGGTCGCTTTCATCAAAGCAGCCCCAACAGGATTTCTTCGGTTGCTGGTGGCCGGGAAACCTCGGGATAGCCGCCTTCATCTCGTCCCATTCCGTCCAGCCTTCGCCTTTCCAGGCACTGCCGAGGTCGTAGGAGTGCCAGTGCGGGTAATAGACCGCGATGACCTCGGGCCGCTTGGCCTGGGGTTCCAGGGCCGGCACCGTGCCGCCGAGCAACGAGACAAGACCCAATGTGAGGAGGAGTTGAGTTTTCATAGTTACCATGAGATCAACATTGAACCGCTGACGTTTTCGATCTGGAGAAAGTGTCCGCGCGCGTCATCGAATGACTGCGGCTTGACCGGGCCGGACGGCACGAAGGGGGAGGTGGCGTTTGGCACCATCCGCACCGTCTCGCCCGTGCCGCGCTCGGGAAAGAACCGCACGACGGCGTTCTTCAGGCCCGTCAGTTTCAGGCGGCGCGCGATGCCGATTTCCCCGGAGTGTTGCTCGGCGCAGAACACCTCGCCGTCCTCCTGCAGGATGAAGACGCGGCATTCCCGGTGCCAGGCGCGCGGCATCCGGTAGCTCGCCGCACCGGCGTGCAGCTCGGTGTCGCACCCGGTGAAGACCGGCGCACCTTGCGGGAGGCGCAGCCGCATCTCGACGTTCGTGTTGGGCGTGCAGCCGGAGAAATAAAAACCGTTGTTGTGGCGCGCGATGGCGAGGATCGGATTGCGCTGGTCGGGCCGGCGCTTCGCAAAGGCAATGCGGCAGCCGAACGCGGCGAGCATGTAGCGCAGCAGCAGATCGCCCGGGAACCACTTCGACGGATCGTCCGGCGTCAGCAGATGGCCGCCCGTGTAACTGTTGGAGTTGGTCCCGCGCACCCAGGCGAGGATGCCCCCGTGCCAGTCGGGCACGGGCCGCCACACGGCCGCCACGCGCCGCTCGTCGCCGCGGACCACGCGGGCGATGGCGTGCGTCCGGTCATCGTCGGGATTCGCCAGCACGGCTTCAATGCCGCCGGCGCACATCGTGGGACGATGGTTCGTTCGCATCGGGTAAAGCTGTTCGCTTAGTTCGTCGATCGGCCGGAAGGACGCCAGGTCCAGCACGCCGGAGATTGGTTCGAGGCGCCGGAGATTCAGCGTGGCCAGCAACTCCCCGCCGGCGCGTGTGAGCGGCCCGTAAAGCAGCACGCGTCCGCCTGCGTTGGCGATCCGCATCACTTCCTCCGACATTTCCGAACCGGCGTCCGGCACCGGGGTGACCAGGATGGATTCGCGGTAGAGCGCCGGGTTGCGCTTCAGGGAGGAAAGGAAGTTTTTCGTCGAAACAACCGTGTTGAGCGGAAACCCGTTGTTCACGGCGGCACGCATCAGCCAGTCGCCAAAGAACGGTTCCTCCAGCCGCGACGGTTTGGAAAACGTCATCGCGTGGTATTCGTCGAACGGATAAACCCAGACGAGCGGTCCCGGCTGGTCCGGCGCGTGGCGCATCGCCTCGCGCACATGCGGGATGACTTCCTCCGGCACTTGGTCGGGCGTGCGACCGTAGGAATCATCGATCGTCAGGAATTCGATCGAGTCGGGATTCTCGACGCGGCCCTCGGCGTTGATGCGCCCGATGGCCATCGGGAGATAGATGTCGTGGGATTCGCGGCCGTAACGGTCGAGCCACGGGCTGTTGAGCCACCACGGATCGTGCGTGTAGAAGCGAAACGGGAATCCCTTGCCCGGCGGTAGCTCGGCGATGCGCGACATGTAGCCGACCATCTCCAGCCCGAAGTCGCCGTTCAGCGCGGCCCAGGGCGAGTTCGGTGGCGTCATCATGTTGAACCCACCCGCGTAGAGGTCCTTCAACGGCGTGGCGTTGGAGGCGAGGTCGGAGCCGGTGACCAGATTGGTGCCGCGCGTTTCAACGGCGAAACCGGGGCATTCCTTGCGGAAGCAGCGCCAGAAGTTGAGAATCTTGTCGCGAATCTCCCCCGCACGCTCCGACGAAAACACCCGCCCGTCGAACATCGGCCCGGTCGTCTTCCATGTCTCCAGTCCGAAACCGAAGCCGTTGGAGAACCAGATGTAATCGAAGCCGAGGTCCTTCAAAAAATGCTGGCACTGGCGGCCGAAAAACGTGCCGAACGGCGTGTCCTGCGGGATGCCGTCGGGAAAACCCGCGTAGCGTTCGTGGTCGGCGTTGAGCGTGGCGTAGCAGCACACGAACGTGGCTTTACCCATCGTGCCGCCCATGCAGATTTCACTGTGGCGTTTGTATTTGAAGGGCGATTTGGCAAATTCACCGCCCGGGTCGAACGTCGCGCCGACGCGGATCGGTTTGCCGCTGACCTCGCGGCCGACTTCCTTCAGCAGGCGCACGAGGGTGGCCAGTCCGCCGTAGGTGAGGGTGGGGGGATTGTCCGTATAATATACCGCCTGTTTGTGCGGGTTCTTCTCCGCCGGCATGCCCTTGACCGGTTCCGGCCCGGCGTTCGGCCAGCCGATGTAGCGCGCCCATTCGATTTCGTCCTCCGCCCGGCCGCGATAGTCCAGGATTTCCGAGCCGTCCGCCGTCCAAAGCATCACGGAAACCTGGTCCGCCTCCTGCGTCAGCGCCGACCATTGGCGGAAAATGTGGCGGCACGTCTCACGGATGGCGTCCTCGCGCATGACGCGGAACGGCTTCGGACTCATCTCCAGGGTGACATTACGCAGTTTCATGAACCTCTCCGTTCAGTGTGCCGGGGACGGCTTGGGGCTCCGGATCGTCGCCATCAGGACAATAAACGCCAGCGGGTACATGATCACCGAGGCAATCCAGAGCGGCCCGTAGGAAAACTGATCCACAATCCGGCCGGTGTTCCAGTTGGCCAGGACGCCGCCGATCGCGCCCACGGTGCCGGCGAAGCCCACCACCGTGCCCACCGCGCTCTTCGGGAACCGGTCGCTGATGAGCGTGATATAATTGGTGATCCAGAAGCCGTGGGCGAACATCAGCAGGGTCATCATGACCAGCGCCATCTCCGCCGTTTTCACCTGACCGGTCAGCCCGGAGGCAATGGTGACCACCGCCGCCGCGGCCATGACCGTCCTCCGGGCCGTCAGGGTGGACAGTCCTGCGCGCACGAGCCGGTCGGACACCCATCCGCCCGCGGCGTTGGAAATGCCCAGCGCCAGATAGGGAATCCAGGTCCATTTGCCGATCATGTCCAGGGACGCGCCGCGTTCCTCGTGGAGGTATTTCGGAATCCAGAACATGCAGAAGTAGAACACCGGGTCAAAAATGAAACGCATCAGCGCGAAGCCCCACACATCCAGCCGCCGCAACAACGCGAGCAGCGCGGGACGCTGTTCCTGGGATGGCACGTCCGGCCCTGCGGCAGCGGTGGACGCGGGCGGATGTGCCAGCCCGCGCGACAGCCAACACCAGGCGACGACCCAGATCGTGCCGATCAAGCCGGTTGCCACAAACGCGCCGCGCCAGGTGGCCACGCCTGCCAGCCAGACGGCGAGCGGCGGTGCGAGCACCGCACCGAACGCCGAGCCGCCGTTGGCAATCCCGATCGCCAGCGCGCGTTTGTCCGCGGGAAACCACTCGGCCACGCCCTTGGCGGCCCCGGGAAAACAGCCGCCTTCACCCACGCCCAGCAGGAACCGCCCCAGGCCGAGCTGTAACCCGCTCTGCGCGGCTGCGTGCAGCCCGCTCGCCAGCGACCACAAGCCCACCGACAACGCCATCCCCAGCCGCGTGCCCACGACATCCATCAACCGTCCGCCGCCGAGGAACATGACGGCATAGCTGATCAGGAACGCCGTGGTGATGTAGCTGTATTCCTTGTTGTTGATGTGCAACTGGTCGGTGATGGTCGGCGCGAGCACGGACAACACCTGGCGATCCAGGAAACTCAGGGCCGTGGCGACGAACAGCAGGCCGCACAGCCACCAGCGCAGGGTTTGAAAACCACCGGGGATCATGGGAGGGCAGGGAGGTTGGGGACGGCCATGCCGGAGGAACCCGGCGTGTTCATGCGTTCGTATAATATAAACATGACGAAATGGATCACCGTGCCTTGGCGGATAATTGCCGGAGATGACTTGAAAAGTCAAAGGAAAATGTTTGACAAACAGTGTTCATTATATATAAACAATCGTCGCATAGGACCATGCAACGCGCCGCCACCCTGGACAAGAGCCTGGACATCCTGGAAGCCATCCGCGAGTCGCGCGGGGAGGGCCTGGGCATCCGGGAAATGGCCCGCCGCCTCCACATCAATCCCACGACGGTTCACAACCTCGCCTGGACGTTGTGCGAGCGGGGCTATCTCCAG
>CAZAAF010000006.1:0-3133 GCA_964482575.1 uncultured Verrucomicrobiota bacterium
CGGTTGAAGCGGCTGGGCGCGCGGCCGCAGTTCATCTGCCACGAAGGAGACGGCGTGGAAGAAACACGCCGTTATCTGGCCGAGGCGATGCCGGGCGGGAACTTCACCTTTGTCGCGACCCGCTTTCGCAACCACAATGACGCATGGACGCTCCGTCCCTGCGAAGCGCGCACGCAACTCCGCGCGTGGCTCCACCAACTCGTGACACCATGAATATTCCAAAAGCCGTTTCGCTCCTCTTGTTGCTGGCGCTGGCCAACGCGGGCGCGGCGTCGCCGCTGGATGGCACCGGCGACCTGTTCAGCGGCTGGGCGCAGTTCACCACGAACTCGCCCGCCACGGTCGTCCTCATCAACACCCAGAACGCGGACGAGCTGCGCGAGCAGGTCAAACAGGCCGGCAGCGGCAACGTGCTGCGCCGTCCGCTCCGGCCCGAGGACAATGCGGACGGACTGCCGCATGGATTAAGAAAGGTTCTGCAGCTCCGCAACCGCATCGAGGAACTGTCCGGCCTGCCGTGCCTGCTGGTCAATTACATGCAGCTCACCCGGCAGGACCTGGAGAAGGCCAACATCCAGGCCATCGTGATGACCGCGTGGAAACCGCGCGATGACAAGGCCCATGAGCAGGAGCTGGCGGAGATGATCAAGCTGACCACCAAGCCGTTCATCGCGTTCTGCGGCGGCCATCATTTCATCTACCTGACCTACGGCGGCAAGAGCGGCATCATGCGCAAGTTGAAGCCCGGCGAGAAGGATGCGAATCCGAAGTACGCGCCGGGCCTCTACAAGGAATGGGATTTCATGCCTGTGCGCATCGTGAAACGGGACCCACTCTTCGAAGGCCTGCCGGACGAGATTGTCGTGCCCGAGCGGCATTATGCCGAGTGCAAGCAACTGCCGCCGGAGTTTGACCTGCTCGCCAGCTCGGCCGAGTGCAAGGTCCAGGTCATCAAGCACCGCGACCGTCCGGTGTATGGCACGCAGTTCCACCCGGAGATTTACGACGACCAACATGCGCATGGAAAACTCCTGTTGAGTAATTTCTTCCGGATCGCAGGCATCCCGCTGCCGCCGGACGCAAAGGACTTGTCCATCGCGGACCGCATCCAGCCAGTGGCCAAAGGCACCGGTTTCAAGATGGACGGTTATTTCGTCTGGTGCGGGTCGGTCATCAAGGTGGGCGATCAGTATCACATGTTTGCGTCGCGCTGGCCCGAGGCCACCAAGTTCCCCGAGGGCTACCGCACGCACTCTGAGATCGTGCGCGCCGTCGCGTCGCGACCGGAGGGACCTTACAAATTCCAACAGGTCATTGTCGGTCACCGGGAACCGGACAAATGGGACAGCGGCATGGCGCACAACCCGGCCATTTACAAGGTCGGTAACACGTTCGTGCTCTATTACATCGCGTCCGCCATCGGTTCGCGTTACCGGCAGATCGGCATCGCCACCGCGCCCGCCGTCACCGGGCCGTGGACCCGCCGCGACAAGCCGCTCGACCTGGGGCTCGCCACCGACGCGAACAATCCCGCCGCGTGTTTCGAGCCGGACGGCAGCGTCCGGCTGTTCTGGCGCACGGTCAACCTGCGCGTCTGCATCTCCGTGGCAAAGTCGTTTGAGGGACCGTACAC
The DNA here is from genome assembly GCA_964482575.1 of uncultured Verrucomicrobiota bacterium. GTDB lineage: Bacteria > Verrucomicrobiota > Verrucomicrobiia > CAIQCK01 > CAIQCK01 > CAIQCK01. The sequence continues at coordinate 1,634 of CAZAAF010000006.1, forward strand.
GGTGGCCAACGACTCCATCTGGCCCGCGGCACGGCTGGAGGATTTCTTCTTTTTCAAGCACGCGGGCGCGTATCATGTCGTCAGCGAGGACAACGCCGGGAGCGTCACCGGCCACGAGCGTTGGGGCGCGCACCTGAGTTCCAAAGACGGCATCGGCGGCTGGAAACCCTGGCCCCTGCCCGTCGCCTACGATCACACGATCCGCTGGACGGACGGCACGGAGTTCCACCCCGTGCGCCGCGAGCGTCCGTGGTTCCTGATCGAGGACGGGAAAATCACCCATCTGTTCACGGCGGTGTACGACGGCCAGCGGACGTGGAACCAGCCCGTGCCCATCGTGCCGCCGGTGGCATTGACGCCCTCGCCGTCCACGCCGTGGAAACCGTTGCGCGACGATGGCGCATATCAAAACGGTGGTTACTGGGCCACGCCACTGCCGTGGCTGATGGAGATACTCATGCGCCGCGACCCGGCGCGGGCGGCGGCGGCGTTCTGCGACGCCGTGGAGGATTTCAAGACGCGCCAGGACATTAACGAATGGGTCAACGACAACGCGGCCAAAAAGCGCGGCGTGCGCGACTATTGCGCCAGCGCCGCGATGCCGCTGGCCGGCGCCAAACGGTTGCGCGCCTTGCTGGGAACCACGGGCCCGTTGCAACCGCCGGAACTGGCGAAGAAATTCGACACCTCCGAGAAATGGCTGCGCGAGCAGGCGAAGCGCGTTCTCCGCGGCAGCTCACGTCCCGGCAAGGGCGGCGTGAACCTTTTCACGCCCGACGCCACCGGCGGATACGGCGCGTTCTGGGTGCGCGACTGGAGTTACATGATCGAAGGCTGTCCGGAGGCGTTCACGCGCGAGGAAATCCGCGACGGCTACCTGTTCCTCGCGGCCGCGCAACGCGCCGACGGCTGCATGCCCGACCGGGTGCGCGCCGACGGCAAGGGCGTCTATTCGCCCGGCGGCGAGGCCAAGCCGCTCAGCCAGAACGGCTCGGTGGACCAGTCGCCGTTCATGGTCCTCCTCTGCCATCAATACTGGAAACTCCACGGCGATCTCGATCCGTTCCGCCGCACCGCCACCGCGCTGGAGAAGGCAATGCGCTTCACGCCGAGGAATCCCGCCAACGGCCTCGTCACCATCCCCGGCGCGACACTGTTCCGGCCCTACAGTTTTCTCGATACCGTGCCGCTGACGGGCGACCAGCAATTTGATTCGGTCCTGTTCTGGGACGCCTGCCGGAAACTGGCGGAGATGTTCGATGCCGCCGGCCAGGGCGACCGTGCCGCGCCGTGGCGGCAGGAGGCGGAACAGGTGAAGAAGTCCATCGCCACGCTTTGGGACGACAAGACCGGCCTGTTCGTCGCCGCGAGCGATCACTGGCGCCAACCGTCGGTATGGGGTTCGCTGTTCGCCGCGTATTCCGGCATCGCCACGCCGGAACAAGGCGAGCGCATCACCCAATGGTGCCTGGACAACTACCACCTCATCGTCTGGCGGGG